>CBHTTJ010000018.1:0-44308 GCA_966095605.1 uncultured bacterium
TTTTTCATAATTTGTTTCTGGCCCAGGTGAGTTCGTGAGAAATATCCCGCCCTAGAAGCCGACGACGGTTTTATACTCAGCCCGAAGAAACAAAAGAACGAAAGTAGCAGGGGAAACGCGTTCGGCCAGGACAAACAAAAAGGCCGTTGCCTGTTTCAAACACGCAACGGCCAAAGAATTACTTCTAAGCTAAACTTAAGCGAGCGGCGGCGGGGTGGTTCCCGTATTTCCCTGGTATTGGGCATCGCCGAAACCAAGGACCGGGTAAAAGATAAAGCCAAACAATCCGAGGCCGACACCGAAAACGGCGCTCTTGCCGAATTTCTCCGCCACGCCAATGCCGACGAGAATCGCGGCCACAATGTTCAGGCAGGGAATGAAGAACAGGATAATCATCCAGAGGGGTTTTCCGGCGATTTCCAATAAGACGATAATATTATAGATCGGAACGATCGCTGCCCAACCTGGTTTGCCGGCCTTGGTGAATACCTTCCAAAAGCCAGCGATCATCGCGACGATAAGAAGGAGAATTACGATACCTTTGAGTGCTTCCATATAAGTGTGGTTTGTAGAATTGGGTTAAACCGACGGCGGGATTATGCTTTTCCCTGACTCGGTGTCAAACCAACTTCGACGCCGGAGCACTCCACACCTTTGACGTTCAGGGGAAACCTGACGCCTAAACCCTTTCGCAATCCTAAGGTTGGTTCAGGAATTGCTATTTCGCAGGAATGCGCGCCGTGAAAACCCTGTTGGCGCTAGCCTTTTTAGTCGGCGTTTCCGTGGTCCGAGCCGACTTTGCCGATGCGCAACGGGAAGTTGTTATGTTTCGAAGTGGTCATTGGACTTTCAATGGCTACATCTATAAACCCGAAGGTAATGGGCCGTTTCCAGCCGTGATCTGGAACCACGGGCACCATGAGCATTTGACCAAGTCGCCGCCCGTGGCTTATGACGAACTGGCAAAGCTTTACACTCGGGATGGCATTGTGCTCTTCATTCCGGATCGTCACGTTCACGATATTTCCCGTTCTGATTATTCCGTCGGTCTCCAGATGCTTTTGGAATCCGATGCCAAAAGCGAAGCGGTGAAGGTGAAACAGGGGCAGGAGGAATTACAGATCAATGCCAATGACATTCTTGCCGCCGCCGAATGGTTGAAAGGGCAATCCTATATTGACGGTAAACGTGTCGCGCTTTCCGGTTGGTCGCTCGGAGCCTGTGCGAGTCTCGCCGCAGCGGAAAAGAAAGGTGTCTTTTGTGCTGTGGCACTCTTTTCCCCACGCATCATGGAATGGAAGAATAATCCTGGCATTCAGGATCATCTCTTGCGTGCGGCAAAGAATCTGTCGGTGCCGACCTTTTTAATTTTGGCTTCTGATGAGCCGTCGACTGACTCTACGGACGCGGTGAAACGAGAAATCGAGAAACTGAGCATCACTCACCGTGTCGAGACGTATCAACACGTCGGTTACAAGGCGCAGGAGAAAACGGCGATGGCGCTCTGCGGCATTGATACGTGGGGCTACGATGTCCTGCGATTTATCCAGACGGCGATGGCTAATTAACGCCGAGCGGACTGCGGGTCTATGACCCGCAACGACTTCCACCTTCCGAACCGTTGTAAAATCTCGACCCGTCTGGTTTAAGAACATCGCTGCGGGTCTCAGACCTGCGGTCCTTTAACCGTTGCGCCGCCGCTCCTTCACACGTTCCATCAAACATTTCCCCGATTCACTTCCATCATCGGTTTTTCCGATGTGCCATCGGTTTTATCAATTAACACCTTTCCAGGGCAGGGACTTAACGTGCCGCATGACTCCGATGCCGGCGGTAGATTCGAGAGTATATTAACAACAGCAACCGACGGCCGGGGGCGATATTATGGAACTTCTCATCGTTGTTGTGGTGGTGCTCTTCTTCGGATTTCCCATTGGGGTTTTGATTAAGTTCGGCAGCCTTTCCCAGACGGTCCGTGAACTGAACAATCAAATTGCTTTGTTGGAGCATCAACTCCGAGGGTTGAAGAACGAAGTGCTGGAACTTAAATCGCGGCCGGCACAATCACCTCCTGAACAACAAAAAGAAACGGCGCCGGAGCCGATCGTCCCAGCCCCGATGGCACAACCGAATTCCGAAGCGATGCCCAAAACCGCGGAAGTGTTCGCGGCCAGCGCAACCATTGGTCCTGAACCTTCCGCTGTTCCTCCGCCGATTCCACCAACGGCTGAAGTGCCGCCTTTCATCACGGCACAAACCAAAAAGCCGACACCAACACCGCCGTCACCGAAGATCCCAAGCATCGATTGGGAAAAGTTCATGGGCGTGAAGATGTTCGCCTGGATCGGCGGCTTTGCCTTGTTCATCGGTGTCGTGTTGTTTTTGAAATATTCCTTCGAACACAACCTGATCCCACCGGCATTGCGTGTGGCCATCGGATTCGTGGTCGGACTTGGATTGGTCGTCGGCGGAGTTGTGATGTCCCGCAAAGAATACGCGGTAACATCGCAAACGCTTTGCGGAACCGGAGTGGTGATTCTCTACGCGGTAACGTTTGCGTGTCGGGCGGTCTATCATTTTCCGTTCTTCGGGCAGATACCGACATTTCTGTTGATGATGTTGATTACAATCACCGCATTCCTGCTGGCGGTCCGCTTGAATGCGCTGGTGGTTGCGATTCTTGGGATGCTCGGCGGTTTTCTGACGCCCGTCTTGCTTTCCACCGGCCAGGACAATCCGCTTGGACTTTTTGGCTACATCGGGTTGCTGGACGTGGGATTGATTGCGGTGGCCTTGAATAAACGTTGGAACTTCCTGACCTTCCTCGGAGCACTTGGCACTATCTTCATGCAGATCGGATGGGTCCTGAAATTCTTTGAAGTGTCGAAGGTTTTCACCGCGATGACTATCTTCCTCAGCTTCAGCGCTCTGTTTGCCGGTGCTTTCTTCGCGGCACAGAAACAAAAGCGAGAAGACATCTGGTTCTCCGTTCCGTCGATACTGATGCCCGTGGTGTCGCTGTTCTTTTCGTTTGTTTTGTTGAGCTACGGAGAGTTGGCTCATCGCCCGGCCGTTTTGTTTTCCTTCGTGATGCTGGCCGACCTTTGTTTGATCGCGATAACCGTCCTCGACAGCAAGTTATTTCACGCACATTTGCTTGGAGGTTTACCCGTGTTCGGCGTGCTGACGGCGTGGACTCTGCAATATCTGGACAATGCGATGCTGAACTGGGGACTCGGTCTCTATCTTCTCTTTGCGGTTTTGCATTCGGTCCTGCCGATTTTGTTGCAAAAGCTGCGTCCGATAGAAAAGCCAGCGTGGTGGGTGCATCTTTTTCCACCGGTGGCCCTCGTGCTGGTCATGGTTCCTATTTTGAAGATTCCGGAAGTCTCGTTCCTCGTCTGGCCGTGCATTTTGCTCATCGATATTTTGGCCATTGGCCTGGCGGTGTTCACAGCTTCCCTTCTTTCAATTGTGGCGGTGCTCCTGTTGACGCTGGTCGCAACGGCAATGTGGCTCTTCCGTATTCCCGCAGAAATTGCGGGCGTTCCTGAGTCGTTGGTGTTGGTGGGTGGTTTTGCGGTTTTCTTTTTTGCCGCGGCGATTTTTGCAACGCGTCGCATCTGGGCGAAATGCGCGGCCAACGGCGAAACGACAGACGCACGCTTTGGTCTCGAGCTTACCCCTGCCACAATGGCTCAACTTCCGGCGATGTCAGCGATCTTGCCATTTTTATTACTTATTATGATGGCCATTCGTCTACCGTTGCTGAATCCGTCGTCCGTCTTCAGTCTTGCAGTCCTTCTGGTGGTGATGGTGCTCGGCGTCGCGAAGAAATTTGCGTTGGAATGGTTGCCGGCGATCGGGCTTGGCTGCGTGTTGGCGTTGGAGCATGCGTGGCACTTCCAGCATTTCACTTTGCCTTACGGCGGATTGGTTTTGGCCTGGTATGTTGGATTCTATTTTCTTTTTCTCATGTTCCCCTTCGTGTTCCGCAAGGATTTCGCACAAAAGACCGTGCCGTGGGCGGTCGCTGCGCTGGCCGGACCGGCTCAGTTCTATCTGGTGCATCGCCTCGTAACGGAAACATTCCCGAATCATTGGATGGGGTTACTTCCCGCCGCATTCGCGTTGCCCCCGATTGGCGGTCTGCTTTTCCTTTTGCGCCAACCGCAAACGGATAGAGCAGCGCGTTTATCCCAGTTGGCGTGGTTCGGTGGAGTGGCGCTCTTCTTTATTACTTTGATCTTTCCGATTCAGTTTGATCGCCAATGGATAACGATCGGTTGGGCTCTGGAAGGCGCGGCGTTGCTGTGGTTGTTTCACCGTGTGCCGCACAACGGATTGCGTGTCACTGGCGTGGTCCTTTTGATCGTGGCGTTTGCCCGCCTGGCGCTGAATCCGGCTGTGCTGGGTTATCACGTTCGCGGCGAGACAGCAGTCTTCAACTGGTATCTCTACGCATATACCGTGGTGAGTATCTGTTTATTCGCTGGCGCGAAATTCCTGGCACCACCGCGCCATTCCGTGATGGGCACCAATGCTCCACCGATTCTTTATAGCCTCGGAACTATTTTGACGTTCCTGCTGCTGAATATTGAAATTGCCGATTACTTCACCAAACCGGGGACGGCGGTCGCCTTCAGTTTCGGAGGAAACTTCGCGCGAGAGATGGCGTATACGATCTCGTGGGCCCTGTTTGCGTTCATCATGTTGATCATCGGAATTGCGAAAAAGGTTAAAGCGGTGCGTTACGCGTCGATTGGTTTACTAGCCATCACGGTGCTGAAACTTTTCCTGCATGACCTCGCAAATCTTGCGCAGTTGTACCGCATCGGAGCTTTAATCAGTGTCGCGATCATCGCGATGCTTGCATCGTTCTTTTACCAGAAATTTTTCTCCGCCACTGCCCTGAATGAACCTTCCGAGACCAACAAAAACCCGACTGGCTAGTCCCATAGACTTTACGAAAGGCGACAGGCCGTGAGCACCGCAATAAGGAAGTTTCTGATTGGGGAATTGCGCGAATTCATTCGGAAGCGACGATTTTCTGGGATAAAACGATAACAGTTCGGGGAAATCTCCATTTTTGCCGCTTACCCGACGCATCATTTCTGCTTAAATCGTTGCAGGACAACCCAAACCGCGATGGATTTTCTCGACGGAAGGTTTTCGTTTTGATAGGGATACCCCTTATGACTCCAATTGTCTGTGTTTTTGCTGCAGTCCGCTTTTCTGCTGTTTCGAGAGCCAGTTCAGGACATCCGGAGTTCTATAAGGGGTTCTAGATCAAGTTTTTGTCCAATCCACGCTAAATCCATCGAAAAGTATGCAACGCTCCAGCCGACGACGTCTCCACGCACTTATTTTGCTAGTTTTATCCGGATTTTTCGTCGCAACAGTTTTCGGCGTAGGCAAGCCAGTTCTCCCGAACCTCGATAAACGACGCGATCAACCGAAAGCGAAACATGCGGCGCCCCCTGAAAAACAAAAGACTGTTGAAATACTCCACGCCCGAATCAAAGACCTATCGATCTCGGAGGATGATGTCCTGAATTCCCCCAAGATGGTCGGATCGACTCGATCCTTTTTAACCGGACCTAATGGAAATGGCGGCGCCGTTTCGGAGCTAACGGAAAAAGCCGTCGGTCGAAATGAAGATTATCGGGCGGTTAAGACCTTTCTGACTGAGCACAGGGCTTTATTTGGCTTCGGTCCTGAAGCACTCACTGCGGCGAAGTTGCACAAAGATTACAAAACCAAACCGGCGAATTTTCGCACGATGATCTGGAATCAGGAACTGGATGGCATTTCTGTTTTCCAGGGCATGTTCAAGGCACACCTCGCGAGCCACGGTGAATTGATTAACGTTGGCAGCCATTTTGTTCCCGACCTCGAGCAGAAGGCCGACAAGATCGCGAACCGTAAACAGTTGCTGGCGAAACCACCCATTTCACTCAAGGAAGCGATTGTTCGTGCTGCGGAAAATCTCGAAGTTGTGGCCAACGTGAGCGCCATCGTGGAAAGCGACGTTTCCAGCGGCAAAGAACAACACCAACATTTCAAAGCCACGCCGGGCTTAAATAGCCTCGAAGGTAAATTGACGTGGCTTCCAATGGATGCCGATACGCTACGACTTTGTTGGCAGGTGCAAATCGTGAGTCGTGCGCGGGGAGAAATGTTCCGCATTTTGGTCGATGCGCAAACGGGGGAAATTTTGATTCGCCAATGCCTGACCGAATATCTGACCCCGGCGCAGTTTAACGTTTTCGATGGAGAAAGTCCGACGCCGATGACCCCCGTCACGGCAACCACGCCGAGCACTAATCAGCCCGCCCTTGTATCGCGCAATTTGTTGACAATCACGGCGGTCAATACCACAGCGTCGCCGAACGGTTGGATCAACGACGGAATTAACACGACGGAGGGGAATAACGTTAACGCGCAACTCGATCGGGACAACGACGATGTTCCTGATGTTGACTCGAAGCCCGTCGGTTCTCCCGCTCGGGTGTTTGATTTTCCTTTCGATTTGACAGCCTTTCCATCGAGCAATGCTGACGCCGCTGTTGTGAATCTTTTCTACTGGAACAATTGGATGCACGACAAGCTGTACGCCCTCGGCTTCGATGAGGCTTCTGGAAATTTCCAGAAAGATAATTTTCGTCGTGGCGGTGTCGGAGGCGACGCCGTCGAGGCGGATGGTCAGGATGCAAGTATATCCGACAACAGCACGATCCCTCCCGGTCCGGCCCAGGCAAACAACGCGAATTTTACGACACCGGGAGACGGAACCGCACCACGCATGCAGATGTATTTATATACCGGGCCGACACCCAACCGGGATGCCTGTTTCGATGCATCGACGATGTGTCATGAATATACTCATGGACTGAGTGGACGTCTTGTCGGTGGTGGCTGGTTGATCTCTCAGAAACAAACCCGAGGGATGGGAGAAGGGTGGAGCGATTTTTACGGTTCGGCCTTGTTGAGTAAATCGGTTGATGATGTGAACGGGGTCTATACGCATTCGTCGTTTGTTAACTATCTGGCGCGTCCTGGTTTTCGCCAAAATTACTATTTCGGAAGCCGTCGATATCCTTACACGACGGATATGACAAAGAATCCATTGACCTTCGGCGACATCGATCCTGCCCTGGCAAGTCCGCACACGGGCATTCCCTATAATCCGATTTTTTCCTCTCCCAATAACAACCCAAGCGAAGTGCACAACATGGGCGAAGTCTGGTGCGTGATGTTATGGGAAGTCCGTGCAAAATTAATCAATCGCCTTGGCTTCGCCACCGGAAATCAGCAGATGCTGCAATTAGTCACGGACGCAATGAAACTCGCGGCGATGGATCCGAACTTTGTGGAATCGCGGAATGCATTATTCCAGGCGGACCTTGCCCTGACTGGCGGAGCCAACCAGGCGGATATGTGGGCTGCTTTTGCGAAACGTGGATTGGGCTATGGCGCTACCTCGAGCTCCAGCGGAACCATTGTCGTAAGTGAAGGTTATGATGTGCCTTCAAATACTTTGCCTCTGATCGCGATCGACTCGCCGAAAGAAAACACTTCTTTTCCCGGAGCCCCTGTTGTCAGTGGACGTTCGAGTTTGACTTCAGGACAGGTGCAAATCGCCCTGAACCGCACCACGGATGGCGCATGGTACGATTTTACCACGCATCTTTGGACTACGACGCCTACGACTCAGCTTGCCACCGGCGTTGCGAATTGGAGCGTCTCTCTTCCGACATTGTCGGCAGGAAATTATCAGGTGGTTGCGTTTGCTCAGGATGCATCGAGCAATCAATCTGTGTACGCCTACCGGAACTTTCATATCGATGTCTCTGCGCCCGATGTTGGGTTCGATTTGCCGGAACCAAATGGCGTCGTCAACAATCCCGTCGTGGTCGACGGTTATTCCCAGGATGACGTCGAGGAAAAGTTTGTTCGCGTCAGCCTGAGCCGACTCTCGGATGGGGTTTGGTATAATTTTGCAGCGCAGAACTGGGGCACGACAACGTTCAATATCAGCGACGATGTCCAGATTGCCGAGGGAAACATTGACTGGCATCTGACGCTCCCGACGTTAGCGGAAGGTCAATATCAAGTTCGAGCAATGGCTGTGGACGGAGCTGGAAACAATTCGGGTTGGCTTACCCGTGATTTCACCGTGGATAGCGGCCCTCCCTCGTTGACCTTTGCTCCGCTCACTAATCAGCAGGCGGTTTTCAATTTCAACCAAATCGGCGGGACAGTGAGCAAGCCCGCAACGGTAACGTTCCGGATTGAACATTTCATTTCGGGCAGCCCGAACGAATTCTGGAATGGAACGAACTGGTCATCAGTCGTCTATGAATTGCCGGCGACAGTAACCGGAAACAATTGGATTCCCGAACTGTGGACGCTGCCGAGTCGTGGCCAGACATTTCAGGGAACTTATGTGATTACGGCTACAGCCACCGATAATCTTAACCGGACTGGAAGTACAAACATCGTTCTGAGCCGGACGGGCCTGGATACAACATTACCGAATGTGTTGATAACGTCGATTTCGGCAAATCAGGTAATTACAAACAACTTTTTACCTCCCATCAATGGCGCAGCCTCAGATCCCGAAAGCGGTATTGCCTCTCTCGATGTCTATCTCATCCAATTTGCCAACGAAATCCTGTACTGGAACGGTGCGTCTTGGACATCAACCCCGAGCACGATTGCGTCGTTTTATAACTCGTCAACGGGGACATGGCAGAGCACCGGCACGCTTCCAAGTGGAGGCAATCTTCCTAACGGCAGCTATCAAATCCAGGCGAACGCACAAAATGGAGAAAGTCCTTCGGGGGGGCATGGTGTCAGCGTCTCGTTTGTGGTCGATTATCATCCCGTCTATGTGTGGACGCAGGGAAGTTATTTTGACGCCATTTCTGGTAACGAAAATCTGCGTTGGGACAATCCCGCGAACTGGGACGGCAATGTTGTTCCTTCCGGCGAAGCTGTGGCAATTATCAATTCGGGGGCGGTCGATGGGGCCGGTATCTCGATCAATATTTTCCGTTTCAATCTGAACGGCGGTTCTTTGAATACATCGAACATGACCGTGAAGTTTTTGAATGTTGCCGCGGGCACGCTTGCGTCGGGCAATATTCAAATAGATACGAACGGACGATTCATTTGGTCGGGTGGGGTGCTGCAATCAAGCGTGATGAATATTCCAGTGACTGGAATTCTTTCGATGACCAATACCGCGCCAAAGTATCTGTACGATTCCAGGATTAACAACTCGGGGACAATCCTTTGGACGGGGGGCGATATGTACGGCCAGAACGATTGGATTGTGAACGGTCCCACCGGTGTATTCGATGCGCAAACGGATAACACCCTGCATCTTTGGCCGAACTTCGGGAATGGCTACCGCGGCATGACGAATTATGGCGTCTTTAGGAAGAGTGCTGGCAGCGAGAGCTTCCATCAGGGGACATTTTACAATTACGGAATCATCGAAATTAATTCCGGGAGCTTCACGATGTATGATGCGATGACATTGCAAAATGGCAGTAAAATCAACGGCAACGGTAAAGTGAAGTTGATCAACGGATGTTGCGGCATCAATGCTGAAGTTTTTGGAACCGTGGACATCAATGGCACTTTGGAGCTTTCAGAAAGCAACACTCGCGTCCGCGCCAACGGTGGCGGCACGCTAAATATCGGCGCCAGTGGCAAACTTGTTATGTTGCAGGGTTACGTTGGGGGTGGCCTTACGCTGACGGGCACCGGCGATATCCAATGGAAGGGCGGTTATTTTGATGGAACCAATACGATTGCCGCGGGCACGACGGTTAATGCCTCCGGAAATCAGACGAAATATCTCGGGAGCGGAGCAGTATTAAACAATGCCGGAACAATTAATTGGAGCGGCACCGGATTTTTGCTTCAGGACGGACGTGAGGCCTACGGGTTTTCTGCAGGCGCCCTCAACAATCTCTCCAACGCCACATTTCGCATTCTCAACGACGGACAGGTTTTCTCACGATTGGGTAATGCTTCCATCTTCAACAACGCAGCGGGTGCCTACTTTATCAAAGAGGGGGGGGCGAACATTTCTTATATCACTGATTTTGTTCTCAACAACAACGGCACGGTGCTTTGCAACACAGGAACTCTGAATTTTTCGGATATCAGTGTGCCTACGTATTTTAATTCCGGCTCACTTCTCACGGGGAATGGTGGTGTTAAATTTGATGGAGATATACGACTTGCGGGAACGGTAACTGCACAGACTCCTTTGGAGTTTTCCTCAGGCAATCTCACAGGCAGCACGAATCAGCCGACTCTGGCTGCATCCAATGGCTTGAAATGGACGAGCGGCACGCTTTTCGGGACGTTGGATTTCGCAACGAATACCGTCGTGGAACTCCCGGGTAACGCCGCGAAATTCCTAAACAGCGGTGCCATTATCAACAATCGAGGAACATGGCGATGGACTGGAACAGGAAACATTTTCAATTACGGACGGAATGCTTACGGTGAATCACCCGCGACCTTTAACAACATGCCTGGGGCGAAATTTTATGCCCTTACGAATGCAGCGGTCTTCGGTATAGCCGGGACACCTTCGAGTTTTAATAATTTGGCGGGAGCTACGTTTATTCGGGACGGTGATACCAATTTGACGTCATTCGGAAATTTTGATCTGAACAACTTCGGAACGATCCAGGTGGTGAAAGGAGTATTGGAAATTAACGCCACCGTGCGTTTCAAACCTGGCGCGGCGGTTAATGGCGCCGGGGAAATTCACCAGACCGGTGGGACAACGTTTGTTTCAGGAACCAACACGATCGATGGCGCTCTTCTGAAATTGGTGAACGGTGAATTGATCGGCACTGCTACAAATGTCGGAACCTTCCAAACATTGAACAATGGTGTGTTCGAATGGACAGGCGGCAATATTAGTGAGGTGTTGAATATTGGATCGAATGCGACATTTAAAATCACCGGGCCGGCGACGAAATTCTTCAACAGCGCAGCGGTTTTAAATAATTTCGGAAGCGTTGTATGGACGGGTAGTGGGGATGTTTACAATTACGGCCGTTCGGCCTACTCAGAAACACCCGCGATATGGAATAATCGCGGTGGCGCAACGTTCTCCGCATTGAATGACGCCGCGTTCCAGTACGCTGGAAGTCCGTCCGTTTTCAATAATGATGTTGGCGCAGTGTTTGAAAAGAACTTCAGCACGAATACTTCGACCGTCTACTGGATGTTCAATAATAACGGCCTCGTTCATGCAATCACCGGTCGAATCGACTTCGCGGGCGATGGTTCCGATACTGGACGCTATGACACCGAGACTGGTGCCTTGATCCGATTCACTGGCGGTAATCGCGTTCTGGCCGGAAGCACTCAATTGACTGGTTTAGGGAAAATTCAAATCGAGGGCGGAACGCTGAATGCCAATGGCGGTATCACTTTCGGAACGGCAGGGCAGGCCGCAACACTTGAAATTATCAGCGGCACCCTTCAGGGAACGGCTTCGTTTAGCGGGTTCCCCGTTTGGAACTGGACTGGTGGAACGATTAGTGGCTCCCTCACGATTCCGACTGGAACGACGATGAATATTATTGGTAATAACACGAAAACGTTGGGCAGCAGCGCTGTGTTCAACAACCAGGGGGTCGTGAACTGGTCTGACTCCGGGCAGATTTATTGCGATGGTCGCGCGGCATATGGAATGAGCCCCGCTGTTTTCAACAATCTTTCAGGAGGTGTTTTCCAAATGTTAAACGATGGACAACCTTTCGGTCGCGGAGGCGACTATTCCACGTTCAATAACCTCGCTGGAGCGTTGTTCGTGAAAACCGGTGGAACCAACGAGACCGCGATGAACAATTTCGTTTTCAACAACGCTGGCGAAGCACGGGCGGAATCGGGGACGTTGACCTTTATTGATTACGCCAACTTCTCATCCAACTCGATCTTGAATGGCGTTAGCATGATTCGGTTGGCCGGCGCGGTGACCATGACTAATCTCATAAACAATTGGGGAACGGTGCGGGTGGATCAAGGAACTGTTACGGGATTTGGCAGTTCAAATAATCCGTCCATGCTCTGGAAAGGTCCTGGAACCTTGGAGTGGCACGGTGGAACGTTGGCGGGAAATCTTACTCTGGCCTCAAACCTGCAGGTCAATGTGTTCAACTCAATAGCGAAATTCCTAGCCAGCGCTGCGGTTTTGAATAATGAAGGAACCATTGATTGGGCAGGGCCAGGTCAAATTTTCTGTGATGGTCGGCCTGCTTATGGCCAATCGCCTTGCATCATCAATAATCGAAGCGGATCAAAATTCCGCGCACTCAGCGATGGTGCCGTCTTCGGGCGTTATGGTGATTTTTCAACCTTCAATAATGAGGCGGGAGCACTTTTTGAAAAGGTTGGTGGCTCCGGCAGCACGGTGATCAATTCGTTTGTCTTTAATAATTTCGGGGAAGCGCGTGCCAGCAGTGGCACATTGGAATTCAATGAACTCAGTACTTTGAAACCGGGCGCTCTTTATAGTGGCAGTGCCGCCCATCTGTTCAGTGCTGGGACACATCTGCTCCAGGGAACCACGACAATCTCGTCCCCTTCGGTCACGCTCGCAGGGGCGGTCCTGAACGCAATGATTAATAGCAATGCTACGGTCGCGACGGCGTCCAATGGGGTCTTTAACTGGAGCGGTGGTTTAATCTCCGGTGACTTCACTTTGGGGCCAGGAGGTGTTATGGAAATTAATGGCAGCCCAACCAAATCGCTGGATTCAGCGACCGTTTTGCGCAACAAAGGTTCCATCCGATGGACGGGAACCGGTGATATTTTCTCTGACGGTCGCAGTGCTTACGGATACTCACCCGCATCGATTATTAACGAATCGGGAGCTCTGTTTTCAGTGGAGACGGATGCCAGCTTTTCAATGTATGCGGGAAATCACGTGTTTAACAATCAGGCGGGAGCGACTTTGCGCAAACGTGTCGCGACGAGCACGACGACTTGCGGTTGGGACTTTGTTAATAATGGAACAATGGAGTTGCAGACCGGGACGCTACATTTCACAGGAAATCACCTCTTAAACGCTTTTTCGATCCTGCAATTCAGCGTTGGCGGAAATGCTGTTAATTCTCAATATGGTCGAATCCTTGTGCCAGGCACTTCAGACTTGCAAGGTAGTTGCTCGATCTCTTTAACCAACGGCTATCTGCCGGTGGAGGGCGAGACGTTTACGATTTTCAATTACGGCAGCAGAACCGGGCAGTTTACGCCGTTAACCCTTCCAACGCTTCAGTATCCTTTGATTTGGAGCGTTGATTACGGGACGACCTCCTTAACATTGAAAGTCCAACGTGCTCATCTCCTCTCCTCACCGATTAATCTCGGTAACGGGCAGGTTCAGCTTGGCTTTAATGGGCCTTCAGCAAGTTCGGCGATTCTGGAAGCGAGCACGAATCTGATTGAGTGGATTCCGCTAGCGACGAATGCACCCTTCAATGGAACATTCAATTTCCTCGATCCTCAAACAACTGGACTCAAGAGCAGGTTCTATCGCATTCACATCAATCAGTAACGAAGCGTTATTTCCCCTCGAGACATTTGCGGAGCATCTCGTTCAGCGCTTGTTTGCTTCGTTCAACGAATTTCGTTGGGCCGACCATGCGCACGAGGATGTTCCCTTCCGGGTCTTCGATGTGTGCACCATAAAGCATGTAATGTGGTCGCACGACTGGCGTTTTACCCGCCACCGCTGGTCCCTGGAAGGTGCCGGTGATCTCGATGAACGAGACTTTATTATTGCCGATGGTTTCTGGAGTTGAAAATTTGCCTGAGCTTGAGACCGTTTTAAACCACGCCTTCCACCGTCTAGCCGTAGAGGCGGTGCTGGCTATGTCGGCTTCCGGTTTGGCGTGATTGAAATAAACCCAGGTCGGATCCTGGGGATTTTTCATCGTGTAAATCACCTCCATTAGAATGCTTCCTTCATGCGGAGCGGTGCTTTGCCATTTCCATTCACTGGGCCGCGTGAAAGAGAAATGGCTCAGGAGGACGGTTTCGGGATTGAATGTCTCCTCTTCTGCCGCAGTTCCATGCAAAGCGAATAGTCCGATCAGAAATAGAAGGGCGCGAAACATGTTAGTTGGATTTGAAAGGGGGAATGACTTGGGGCTTCAGAGTATCACGCCATTTATCAAGGGAGCCGAGAAGTTGGCGGACCGTTTTTTGTTCTTTGCTCGATAGATCATTTTTTTCAGAAGGGTCTTTGAGGATATTATAAAGTTCCACGTGTTGACTTTCTTCGCCGTCATTAAGAACGACCAATTTCCATTTGTTTTTGCGAACGGCCGCGATATGCGGAATCTGAACTTTAGCGTTTGGCTGGCGACGTTGCTTCTGCAGGGCCGCATGTTCAGTTGTTCGCCAAAAAAGAATTTCATGGGGTTCCTTCGATGTCTTCCCCCTCAAATAGGGGAGTAGATCAACTCCGTCGACGCTTTCAGGGGTCTTCGTCCCTGCGACGTTCGCAACTGTCGGTAAAACATCCATCACAGAGATGGGCGCGTCGCATATTTTTGCCTTCTTCAATATCTCCGGCCAACGCACAAAGAACGGAACGCGAATGCCGCCTTCATAGACGTCGAACTTCATTCCGCGGAAAGGACCATTGGACGTACCTAGAATGGGAGGTTCGCCGCCGTTGTCGCTGAAGAAAACGAGCAACGTATTCTGATCGAGGCCAAGATCTTTGAGCCGTTGAGCAATCTTCCCGATGTTCGTATCAAGATTGGAGATAATAGCAGCCGCGCGTCGACGCTTCGGATCCTGAATGTGGTCAAACCTGACAAGATCCTCTGGCTTTGCGACCTGTTCCAAATGCGCAGCGTTGAACGCTACATTGAGGAAGAACGGCTGATCCTTGTGATCTTCGAGAAAAGCACACGCTGTCTCAGCGAAGATGTCGGTGCTATAACCTTTTACCACTTCTTCTTTTCCCGGCGGGCGCGTCAGTTTCGGGTCGACGTAGGTCCCGAATGCGCCATAGTAGCCGAAAAATTCCGAGAAACCACGGTTCCACGGGGAATAGGCTTCATACAATCCACGGCCGACGTGCCATTTCCCCACCAAACTCGTAGCATAACCGGCTTTCTTCAAAACGTCAGCGATGGTCGGTAATGAAAGGTCCATCCCGTAATGACGAGAATCACCGGGACGGTTGTCTTCAAAGCCAATCTTTGCCGGATACCGCCCCGTGAGAAAAGCGGCCCGGGTCGGAGCGCACATGGGGGTCGCGTAACCATGCCGGAAAATAATCCCCTCGGTGGCGAGTCGATCAAGATTTGGAGTGGGAATATCTTTTCCTCCACTGAAGCCGATATCGCCGACGCCAAGGTCATCCGCAATCAGAACGACAATATTCGGCTTTTTCACAGTTTCCGCTGCATGCACCGAAAGAATGCAGGCTAGAGCGACCAACATGATGGAGCCAAACGACCCGATTTTAGGTTTGAGGAATTTCATGAATGTTCGTTGGACGAGGAGTGAGAAAAGACAGTTACAATCTGGCAGGGTAGGTCATTTTGACTGAAGTGCTCGCTCAATCATCGCCTTAAAAGCAACCTTGTTAGCTTCAACCAATTTGCTTGGGCCAATGATGCGTCCGAGAATATTTCCTTCACCATCTTCAATATCCGCTCCAAACAAAGTGTAATCAGGATGCAGCTTTTTACTTTTCCCTGGTCCGCGGTAGGTGCCGGCAATTTCGACGAACGCTACCGTATTGGTGCCTACCTTTTCCGGCTTGGTGAATGACTTGAAATGTTTGACTTCCGTAAACCATCCCTTCCAGCGCGGACCGGTATTCTCCACCGTGGCTTTCGTATCTCCCGGACGCGCGTGATTCAAGTACACCATGGCCTCGATGTTTTCGTCCTGCGGATCTTTGACAGAGAAAATAGTCTCCATGATTACATCGTCATGAGTTCCGGATTTGATCCACTTCCAATGCGACGGACGTTCCAATGTGAAATGACTGATCAGGACCGTTTCAGGATTAAAAGAGGAGATGTCCGCAGGCTCTGCAAAAGAATTCAACACGACCAAACAACACAACAGGAACACGCAGTGAAGCTGACGGAGAAGTTGCATATGTTTGCAGGTCAGAGATTAACTGGAAACGGTTTCAGCTTACAACCCTTAGCATCTCAGAAACGCGCCATCGACGTTGACAGCCGTTTTTCTGCGGAAAACACTGCGGGCGTGCAACATTCCCGCGTTTTGGTTACGACCCGTCTATTGACGTTGTTCGCGTTCGTTGTTTCCTGTCTGATTGGCGCAGCCGAAACCCTTCCGCCCGATCTTGAATATTTTGCGTCGCGACTACATGCAGCGGTCTTCAGGAATTGGGACATTGTTCCCCACGAACGTCTGGCAAAGGTTCTTTCAACCGATAAGAAAGAAGTCGACCGCCTGGGAAGAGAAATGGGTCTCACCATTCCGAGGCCACTTTCAGCAGAGGAGGTTCGTCGCAACGTTGAAATTGTTCTCCGTCGCAACTGGGCCATTTTTCCGCGGACCCAGATTGAAGAATTGCTCGCCTTTACTCCGGAGCAATTTGACGACTTTCTCGGTAAAGAAATTTTTCTACGTGCCCTCCTTGCGAATCCGCCGACCGGCCTGGCACGTTTGAAATATAGAGAAACTACCCCCTCCGTTCGCGAACGCGCGAAGTGGTTTGCTGGGAACGTAAGTAAACATCTGCGTGCGGTGAAGGCAACCCCTGAGGAACCGCGCCTTGGCTATATCAAAGAGTTAACCCGCGCACATAATCCTGGGGACCGCGTCGCAGGAACAAAGCCCCAAAAGAATGAAGCGGATCTGCGTCATGGCTGGAAAGTTGTTTCGCCCGCGAATGCAAAAGACGTTCTCCATAACGCCATAAACGATTTCGCTGAGTATTGTCGAGACGTTCAGCATTGTCGGTTGGCAGTAACAGCCGGGAAAGAGCAGGGGAAGACGATTGCCTTGAACCTCGGGCGGGTAGAAAGTAAAGCGGCCGAAGCGTATCGCCTTTCTATCGGGCGTGAAGAAATCTCCATCACTTCGAATACTGAACTCGGCCTCGCCCGCGCTCTGGTAGACCTGGAACGCCGCATGGGAGAACGTGGTGGACCTTTTCTCACAGCGGCAAATGAAACAAAGGCTCCCTCATTTAGTCCGCGTTACGTGTATTCATATTTCTCACTATTGACTGATGTTCTTGGACAGGACGTCGTTGAAGCGCATCCCGACGGATATCTGAATGAATTGTTTCACCAGGACGCGGACGGCGTTTGGGTTTACACGTTGTTGGAGGATCTCGTGCCGTCGCCAGTATTTCCAGAGATCAATAAACCGAGTAGCATCGCCCGCCTTGAACGACTGCGGAATCTTGTCAATCGCGCGGGGAAGCGCGGGTTAAAGGTCTACATCTACTTAAACGAACCAAGAGCGCAGCCTTTTGGCTTTTACGAAAAGCACCCCGAGGTGAAGGGGCAGGTTGAAGGAAACACCGCGGCGTTGTGCACGTCGACTGAAGCCGTGCAAAAGCATTTGCGGCAGTCGTTTGAGAAAATTTTCCGTGAAGTACCCGGGCTTGGCGGCGTCTTTGTGATCACTGCGAGTGAGAATCTGTCGAACTGTTATTCCCATCATTATCGGAATCAGATCAGCTGTCCACGTTGCTCGAAACGTCCTCCGGAGGATGTCATCACAGAATGCATTCGTTGCATGAGCGAAGGTGTCTGGGCCGCAGATCCCAAAGCAAAGTTTATCGTGTGGGATTGGAGTTGGCATTCGGTGCTTGGGGAGGACGTTCCGGAAAAGATTATCGCCAAACTACCCGAGGGAGTGGAGCTCATGGCCGATTTTGAACGCGGCACCGGTATCGTTCGCGGCGGAATCCCCATGAACGTGGAAGAGTATTCGATTTCAGTTGTGGGTCCGTCGCCGCGGGCAAAGGTTCGGTCGAGGCAGGCGAAACAATTCGGTTTAGATTACCTGGCTAAAATCCAGCTGTCCACGACTTGGGAATGTGGCACGGTCCCTTTTATCCCAGTTCCGAATTTGCTCTGGCGGAAAGCAGAGGCTCTAGAGAGTGTCGACACGAGGGGTGTAATGGCAACATGGACGATCGGCAGTTATCCGTCGCCGAATACGGATGCGTTCGCGATTCGAAACTGGAACCGGGATATAAAGGAAGAGGATGGGCTGCGGCGTATTGCTGCCCGCCGTTATGGAGAAGCTGCCGCTGAAGACGCTGTGCGTGGATGGACCAAAATGAGCGCAGTTTTCAATGAGGAGTTTCCTTTTTCCGCTTCACCGTACGCAGGCCCTCTTCAACACGGACCGTGTTTGCCCTGGTATCCCAGTGATATTCCGGGTGACTACGGCCGGACTACATTGTTCAACTGCAAAGATGACTGGCGCCATTGGACTCCACCGTATCCCCAGGATGTCATGATGAAATTGTTGCGGCATCTTTGTTCCCGGTGGGATGACGGGTTGCAAGACCTTCGTAAATCTATCGCAAAAGCACCTCCAGAACGACGGCGCGCCGCCGAACGCGATCTGGGCGTCGCCTGGATGGTTGGCTACTACTATCGAACGTATGCCAATGCCCTTGAATTTTACGGTGCGCGAGATGGCGGCGATTTGGTTTCAATGAAACGTCACGCGGCCGCAGACCTGAAGGAGACTACAGAGGCGTTTCGCCTGGTCCGTTCAGACTCACGCCTCGGTTGGGAAGCTGAACTGCAGTATTTCTATCGCCCACAGGATGTGCTGGAGAAATTAATCTCGCTGGATGCTATTATCGCTCCGATGAAGCACAAGAATTAGCTTCACGGCTTTCCATTATATTTCTTCCGAAGGAGACAAATAACATCCCATGCGTCGTCGGCGGCCTGATGTTTACCTGAGGCCGTTAATCCGGCCCGGCTCATGCAGTCATCCATATTCGGCGGCACTTCATCGTTCGCAAAATCAGTATATAAGGTTACGGGATCCAAGGCGCGATGATGAAAACGGACTTTTTCGGCATGGGGAAGTCGACGAATAAATTCACGATCAAAAAAAGCGAAGTTTTTACCCGCCGCCAAAACTTTGTTCGGGATGCCATTCGCTTTAAGGAAGGCATCAAAATCGATCATCACGTGCTCCGGCGTGCACACCGATGGGTCTTTTGCCTTCACCAGATCGAGGGTTTTTTTGAGTAACTGTGAATTCATCACGAGCGCGAACGGTTCACCGGAGAGACGGTTCCCATGGTCCACATACCGGTGAAAAATAGGACATTGCTCACGAGGTAATAAAGCCTTCGTATCTTCGATGATCGCTGCAATTTCCAGGACCTGACAATTGTTGGGATCGAGACCGGTCGTTTCCAAGTCAATGCTAACGTATTTCATATTAATTTTTGCCCATCCCGTGTTTCCCTAGGGGGATGCAGGGCGGTGGGAGAGTAGGGAAAAACACCTCAGACGCAAACGGAAAATAGCCGCAATCATTGTGGGCAAAAATGTCTCACGTTTCTTCTTGGGACTGGGACAAAATTTCCCACCCTGCTCGAACGCGCAATTTTAAAAAGTTAATTTACCCTTTATTTTCAGCCACTTATACCCCTTGGTTCGACCTCTGTGCCTTTGGCATCGGAACGGCTAAACAATGTTGTGAGGCATGAAGCCTCCAATACAGAAAGGAAGAACATTATTATGGCACTTATACGTTGGACTCGGCCAGATGTTACTAACTGGTCTCCACTTGAACAGCTCACTCGTCTTCGCGACGAAATGGATCGCTTGTTCGCTGCGCCTTTCCATGATTGGCAGCGCAGTGGACAGTTTTTTAACGAATGGGCTCCCGCTCTCGATCTCTATGAAGATAAAGAAAACGTTTATCTGAAAGCGGAAGTTCCAGGCATGAAGAAAGAGGATATCGATGTTTCCCTGCACGAAAATGTGGTCACCATTTCAGGTGAGCGCAAATTCGAGCAGAAACACGAGGGCGCTGAGAATTATCGTTCTGAACGCTTTTTCGGCCGTTTCAGCCGCAGCATAACTCTGCCAATAGCGGTTGAGGGTGAAAAGGTCAAGGCGTCCTATAAGGACGGCATTCTGAATATCACGCTGCCAAAATCGGAAAAAGCGAAGCCGAAACAAATCGAAGTCAGCGTGAAGTAATATCATCAAAGAAAGGAAATTGCCTATGAATACAGTCAGCCAACAAGAACGTCCCCAGGAAGTTTCTCGCGAACGCGATCAATATGTCACTCCCGACGTCAATATTTACGAAACAGCCGAAGGGTATTTGCTGGAGGCGGAAATGCCCGGCGTGGCAAAGGATGGCCTGGAAATTACACTTGAGGATAACGAACTAACGATCAATGGTCATCGTTCTGATGAGACCCCAAAAGGAGCGGACGCCGTGTTTCTAGAAAGTCGGACGAGGAATTATCGTCGCGTCTTTGAATTGGATCCAACGGTTGATACCGGAAAGATCTCGGCGAAAATGGAACAGGGGATTCTTAAATTAACTTTGCCCAAAGCCGAAAAGGTAAAGCCTCGCAAAATCACTATCGGGGACTAAGCAATACATTCGCTTCAGAAGCGCGGCCCACATGGGTCGCGCTTTCTTTGCTTACGCATCGGAGTGAGGCGGTCTCTGAATCGGCGAAACTCCGAATTGCGGATTTGTTGCACACTCCTACCTTAGAAAAGGAGGTTTTATGATCGACCATGCACCCGATGAACACGCTAAACATCATTTTCGTTGGAAGGCCGCTCTTTGGGCCGGCTTAGCTGCAGGGGGCTTGTTTCTGTTTTTTTCCAAAGGAATTCCCTGGAGTTCGACGGGGTTTGGCACCTCGGCAATGGGACGCGAAATGCCTCTGGATGCGGTTCCGATATATTTCCTGGTGAATACATTTGTTCATCTATTTTTAGCAGTGGCTTATGCCTTCTGCATAGGATGGGTGGTTTATCGAATGGATATCGTTACTGCTCTCATCTGCGGAGCGGTTCTGGGCATTGTGCTTTATGCCGTAAACTATTTACTCTTCCAGGGCGTTTTCGACTTACGACCCCAGGATGAATTTCCAATCGCGGTGACCCATTGTTTTTTCGGTTTAGTCAGTGCAGCGGCCTACAAGGCGTTTTCTGTTCCGAGGGTAAGGGCAGAGCGAACGGTGTGAGATATTCGGACAACCCTTCATTGACTGCATCTGTGTTCTCGTTAACGTCGAGACATGCGCAAGGTTTCGACCTTTCTGCTTCTTCTTCTTTCTACGGCACTTTGGGCCGAGGTGTCACCTCTCTACGAATTACGAAAGAACCACGATCCTGATGGCATTGGTAAGTTTTACATGGGGCGTGAAATCGCCCACGTGATGGGGCATCAGGGTGCTGACTGGCTTGAACGGCCGCAGCGCGAAGAAGAGGAACAAGTTGATAGAATGGTTGACGCTTTGAACCTGAAGCCGGGAGAGATTGTTGCGGATATAGGTGCTGGAACTGGGTACGTTTCGCGAAAAATGGCAAGGCGCGTTGGTGAAAAAGGTTCAGTGCTGGCTGTCGAGATTCAACAGGAAATGCTCAACATCCTTACGAATAAAGCTCTTTCCGCGGGAATACTGAATATCAAACCAGTGTTGGGAACAATCACTGATCCGAAACTTGGCTCGGAAGCTGTTGATACCGTTGTCATGGTCGATGTTTATCACGAGTTCGATCATCCCTATGAAATGCTAATGGCAATTGGAAAAGCGTTAAAACCGGGAGGGCGCGTCGTGTTGGTAGAATATCGCGCCGAAGATCCGAATGTCCCGATCAAGGGGGTGCACAAAATGTCGGAGCAGCAGGTGAAGCGCGAAGCGTCTGTTCATTCCCTGATCTGGAAGGAAACGATCGAAGCCTTACCCCGGCAGCACATCATCGTTTTCGAAAAACCGCGAGGAATTGATTTTACCAAGGATAAAGGATTGCCATCTGTTGAGGAAATGTTGGCGGCGCCACACGATCTTTGGGGAGAAGCCGGGATTCGACAGCCCAATGGGCCAAGCTACGAATTTTTTCGCGATCTTTTGCCTCCGCTGCGCTATTGCAATGCGGCATTTAAGCATTATCCGATTGTGCTGAGTGCGCCGGGAGCCACCAACAAAATCCGTTTCGTTTCAAATGGCAGTGCGGTCAACCCTGGGGCAATTCTCCGACATGTGTGGCGCGACAGTGGCATTCCAGTAAGTTTTAGTGTGGGGCAAGATAACGATTCTTTTGGTGCTGATCTGAAAAAACTGACAGGACCGAAGTACGCCGAAGGTTACCTTCCAATTATACAAAACAGCTACGAACACGAAGGGGTTATCTATCATCAGGAAGCATTTGCATGCACGGATCGTTTGCTGGCCGAACACGGATTACTTTTGGTGCGCTTCGAAGTAGACGAAGGCAAGACAGGAACGATTACGGCGCATATCGATGGATCGAATTTTTCATTCGCTGAACTGGCCGTGCGAGATACCAATGGTTATGCCTATGTTTATGTCCCGGGTTGGACGTCAGGTGTCGGCAATTGGAATTGGAATTCGAATCGCCAAACGTTGACCGCCACTATTACTGGAAGCCAACCAGCCACCCTCGCCATCGCTACCAGGCCCATTGCGCAGCCGGTGCAGTTTTTTAATTTGAAGGCTACTTACGACCAGCACCGCGCCAACGCTGTTCGCACTTGGAAGAGAATCTTAGATCGTGGAACGCAGATTGAAACACCGGAATCTTATGTGAACAACGCGTGGCGATCACTTGTTGTCGGAACACTGATGTTGCAAAAAGGAGACGCGCCAAATTATAGCGCGGGGAATCAATATGAACGGCTTTATGAAGCAGAATCCGGCGACGTCGCAAGAGCGATAACGCTGTTTGGTCAAACCGACATAAGTCGAAAAATGGTCGTGCCGTGTCTCGATTACGCTCGCAAGGGGCTTTTCTTTCACCAGGCGGCTTTCAAACTGCAATTGTTGGCGCATTACTATTGGCTGACACGAGACGCAAGATTCATAACCGAAATGCGTCCCCGTTGGTCGAAGGAAGTGGATCGTTTGATTCAAGGAGTGGAAAAAGGGTCGGGGCTTTTACCAAAGGAACAGTATGCCGGAGACATTTTCGAAGACGTTCATACGTTGAACTCAAATGCGAATGGCAGCAAAGGTCTGCGCGACATTGCTGCAGTGTTGGCGGACATGGGAGAAAATATTGAGGCAAAACGGATCGGTGACGTCGGTAATGCGCTTCGGAAAGCGACGTTACTGGCGGTGGACAAAAGCATTTTTACAAACACATCGCCTCCTTTTGTCCCGTTGGCGCTGTTTGGTTACGAAAAACCATACGACCGGATCACTGATTCAAAGCTTGGAAGTTATTGGAACGAAATGGCGCCATACGTTCTCTGCTCCGATCTTTTCGGCCTCGGTTCCGCACGCGAAGCAGACATCTTGAACTTCCAATACGAGCATGGGGGTATTGCGATGGGAATGGTGCGATTCCATCAACACTCGGGTTTGTACGCCAATGAAAGTGGCGTCGATGACCTCTATACCCTGCGTCATACCGAAAAATTGCTGCAAAGTGATGAGGTGGATCGTGCGTTGGTTAGCTTCTATGGAAAATTGGCGCAGGGATTGACTCGGGACACGTTCATCGGTTGTGAAGGATCAAGTCTTAGATCTCTGGATGAATTTGGCCGTCCGATGTATTTGCCACCAAACAGTACCAGTGATGCTTTTTTCCTATGGACTCTGCGAGGATTGCTGGTGCAGGACATAGACAGCGACGATGACTGCTCTCCAGATACGCTCAGACTAATGTTCGCTACGCCGAGGCGCTGGTTGGAAGATGGAAAAGTCGTTAGCGTTCGCAACGCTCCGACTGCTTTTGGTCTAATTAGCTTTCGTGTGGAATCTCGATTGAAAGATGGGCGTATCCTCGTCGATCTTGATTTGCCGAAACGGAATCTGTCGAAGAAGATACTTTTCCGTGCCCGTGTTCCTGATGGCTATAAAGTCATGTCCGGTCGCCTTCGAGACAACGAACTGTCGGCTGACGAACGTGGCACCATAGATTTGAGTGGATTGAAGGGCCATCAAAGTCTTTGGATTCGGGTGGTTAGAAAATAATGTGTTACAAACATCATCGGGAATGCCTTGCTCCTGTTGGGTATTTCCAAAAACCTGATTTTCAATGATCACTCGCTGCGCCGCGTTTTATTCTCTCGGCATCGTCGCTCTCCTCAGCACTCCCATGGCGTTTGGCAAGCCGCCGAAATTGCCGCCGGTCGAAAAAGCTGTGCACGCAAAACGCGACGTATGGGGTGAAGCTGCAATGAAGCAACCCAACGGCCCGAGTTACGAATTTTTCGAGAAACTTCTGCCACCGCCCCGATACGTAAACGCGGATTTTCATTTCTACCCGATTGTTCTCAGTGCTCCGAACGCCACGGTAAAGGCGCGACTTATTTCGAATGGAAGCGGCGTCAATCTGCGTGGCGGCGGTTCACAATGGCAGGATAACGGAACCCCGGTTTTTTTTCGCGTCGGGCCAGATCAACTTACATTTGGCCGCTTTCCCGAACGACTGCTCGGCGAACCGGTGTTGGCCGACGGATACCTTCCCATCGTGGAGCTTCAATATTTACACCAGTCGCCCCTTGGGGCTGAGGGAATGGTGCCATTGAATCAACAGCGAGTGGAACGAGACTCTGAAGTATATAAACTCGAAGCTTTCACGAGCACGGAGCCGTTGTTGGCCAGCAACGCCGTTGTTTTTGCGAAATTTTCCCTAAGCAGAGGAACCATCGGGACGGTAACGGTGCAAATCGATTCGAAATCGCCGCTGAAATTTGTCGACGGCAAGGCCATCGATGACAGAGGACATGTTCTCGCTTATTTCGACAAGAACTGGAAATGGACGCAACAACGAGCCCAAGTGAAGCTGACGCCAAAAGGTTTTGCCACCGTAGCTATTCCCACCAGGCCGTTGGAAGGCGAAAACCCGTTTAAGCTCGTGGCGACAACTTACGACACCCAACGGGCTCAATGCGTAAAGACATGGAAGAATATTTTAGGACAAGGGATGACAGTCGAAACGCCGGAACCGATTGTAAACAATGCCTGGCGACATCTCTTAATTCAGAACTTCGAGCTCATTAACGGTGATCGCATTCATTACAGTCACGGCAATCAATACGATAAGATTTACGAAGCAGAAGGAAGCGACGCCTCTTTGGCCATGATGGTGTGGGGTTACGAAAAAGATGCGCGACGTTTGATCGTTCCCATGCTCGATTTCACCCGCAAAGGCCTTGAGTTTCATCAGGCTGGTTTCAAATTGAACGATGTTTGTCGTTACTTTTGGCAAACTCGCGACGCGGACTTCGTGAACCAAATGCGGTCGTGGTCGAAACCCGAGCGTTACCGCACCTCCGCCAACGAAGCCATCTCCGGTTGGGATGTCGAAGTAAAGCGGCTCGACCAAAATCGCACCGGTGAACACGGTCTGTTTCCGAAAGAACAATATTGTGGTGACATTCATACGCCGGTGCAGACGTTAAACGCCAACTCCAAAGCGTGGCGTGCGATGCGTGACCTGAGTGTGGTTTTGCAGGAGATCGGTGAAAAAGATAAAGCAGATCATTACGCTCAGGTGGCCACCGAATTTCGTAAGACTGTTTTGAAGGCCATCGAGAAAAGCGTCGATCGAACGACCACACCACCGTTTGTCCCCATCGCACTTTACACCAATGAACCGCCGCATGATCCGATCTGTGATGTACGCATCGGCAGTTATTGGAACATCATTATTGGCTACACCATCGCCAGTGGCATTTTTCCCGCCGGCAGCGAAGGAGAGAATTGGATTCCTCATTATCAGGAGCAACACGGTGGTTTGTTTCTGGGGATGATTCGCTCCGGCGGAATGTCGAATACGTTTTGGAATACTGAATTCAAACTCAACCCGCTTTACGGCACGCGGTATGCCCTTGATGTGTTGCGCCGAGATGAGCCAGAACGAGGACTGGTCAGTTTCTATGGAATGCTTGCGCAGGGGTTTACGCGAAATACGTTTATCTGTGGAGAAGGTGCTTCCATTATTCCGTTGGATGCGCAGGGTCGACTTTTCTCGCTGCCACCAAATAGCGCGGCGAACGCTCATTTTCTTTCGATGCTTCGAGATATTCTCGTTCAGGATTCCGACATGAATGATGATGGGAAGCCTGAAACGTTACGACTTGGCTTTGCGACCCCGAAACGCTGGCTCGAGGACGGAAAGGGTTACAAGATTGAAAAAGCTCCGACGGCATTTGGCCCCGTATCTTTGAAAATGGAATCGCGACTGAAACAAAACGAAGTGATCGCTGAGGTCGACCTGCCGCAACGCAATGACGCGGACAAGATTTTGCTCCGCGCGCGTGTGCCGGATGGTTGTAAGGTGGTGTCGGCAGAAAGCTCGGGTAAGAAATTGGCCGTCGACGGAAAGGGGACAATCGACCTCTCAGGGCTCAAAGGGAAACAAACTGTCCGCTTCCTGGTGAAACGGTGAAAGTGCTGATGCGATTCATTTCGGTTTTAAGCTGCATGGCAGTTTTACCACTGCTGGCGGCTCCGATAAATTCACTCGATGAAGTGGTGAAATCCAAACTGGACCTTTGGGGGGATGCCGCGATGCATGAACCGAATGGCGCCAGTTTCGAGTTTTTCAAACCTTTGCTGCTGCCGTTGCGTTACGTTGACACCGATTTTCGGGTCTACCCGTATGTGCTCAGCGCCCCGAATGGAAGACATAAAGCGCGCTTTGTGTCGGATGGTAGCGGTATCAATATCCGCGCCAACAGCCGAAGTTCGCGCGATTTCCCATCTCCAATTTTGTTTAGAGTAGGCCCAAGCGAATCGCCCTTCGGAGAAAATCTGCAACGCATCAACGGACCTCATCTGGCGGAAGGCTATTTGCCCATTCCGCAACTGACGTATGAGCACAATGGTTTCTATTCGCAGGAAGCCTTTGCCTCTGTCGACCCCGTTCTTTCGAGCAACGGTGTGGTTCTGGTGAAATTCAGTTTCAAAATCGATCCGACGCCTGAGCACGATAAAAAGGGAGTCGTCACGTTGCTTCTGGAAAATCGCAGCGCATTGAAAGCGGCTGAAGGTCGTTTACAAAATGAGCGGGGCGAAACGCTCCTGTGGTTTGATTCAAATTGGACTTGGGACACCAATCGTTTTGTTCTAAGCGCCACCTTTACGGAGAGAAAGATGGGGCCTGCGACATTGGCAATTGCAACCATCCCGGCGACGACGACATTGGCTTCTCCGCTTTTTAATAATGGTTACGAACGAGAACGAAGCGCCGCCACTGCTACCTGGAAAAGGATTCTTGCCCAGGGAATGAGCGTGGAAACACCCGAACTGGTGGTGAATGATGCCTGGCGGGCGTTAATCCTGCAGAATTTCTCGATCATTAACGGCGATAGTTTGCGTTACAGCACAGCAAATCAATACGACGCCCTTTATGAAACGGAAGGCAGCGACGCGCTCATGGCAATGATGTGGTGGGGATTTGAAGATGACACCCGCCGGCTAATGGTGCCGTTGTTGGACTTCATTCGGGATGGCATCAAATACCAGCAGGCCGGGACCAAACTGCAGAATGTGGCACGCTATTATTGGCAAACTCGCGATGAGGCATTCGTAAAATCGATGCAGTCCCGATGGGAAAAAGAAATTCAACGCATTTCCGGCAACCTGGGAACGAACGGTTTGTTGCCGCGCGAGCGTTATTGCAATGACATCGCAACGCCGATTTTTTCTCTAAACTCAAACAGCAAATGTTGGCGAGGCATGCGCGATCTCGGTGCAGCACTGGACGAAATTGGCAGCAAGACCGAAGCCGCAAAAATTTCCGCCGAAGCGCAACAATTGCGTGGAAATATTTTAACCGCAGTAGAAAAGAGTGTCGTCACGAACACGCAGCCGCCATTTATCCCCGTGGCATTATTTGGCGAAGAACCACCGCCGAGCCCAATCTGTGCCACGCGCATGGGAAGCTATTGGAATCTGCTCGTGAATTTTGTTATCGGCAACGAAGCATTAGGGCAGGGGAGCAAGTATGAGGATTGGCTGTTGCAATACATTCAGCAACACGGCGGGTTGTGCATGGGAATGGAAAGGGCGCGTCCATGGCCGGGTTGGTGGATTGATACAGAGAATGTTAACCCGCTCTATGGCACTCGTTACGTGCTGACCTTGCTGCGTCGAGACGAACCAGAGCGGGCACTCGTGAGTTTTTACGGGATGCTGGCGCATGGTTTTACTCCAGAAACGTTTTGTGCCGGCGAAGGCAGTTCGCTACTTCCGCTCGATTCGTTCGGGCGACAGATTTCTCTCCCGCCCAACAGCGCTGGTAACGCTCATCTCCTGACCATGCTGCG
Organism: uncultured bacterium; assembly: GCA_966095605.1. GTDB lineage: Bacteria > Verrucomicrobiota > Verrucomicrobiia > Limisphaerales > JACDHS01 > CBHWET01. The sequence continues at coordinate 28,534 of CBHTTJ010000018.1, forward strand.
TCACTTGTTGGTTCAGGACTTTGATTTGGACGACGACGGGAAGCCCGAGACATTGCGACTCGGGTTCGCTACGCCGAAACGATGGTTGGAGGATGGAAAGACCTTGAAAGTGGAACGAGCCCCAACGGCTTTTGGTCGGGTTTCCTATGCGCTAAAGTCCCACTTACAAGAAGGAAAAGTTTTCGCGAAACTCGAATTACCCGAACGCAATGCGCCTAAAAAGGTTTTCCTGCGCGTCCGTGTGCCTGATGGTTGGAGTGTGACGTCAGCGACCGTTGGTAAAACGCACGTGCCTGTCGATCAAGATGGAACGATAGACCTCTCGGCTTTCAAGGGGAAGCAAACGGCTGAATTCGAGGCGCGTCGGAAGTAGAAGCATTTTTCCAGAATGGAAAATCGGGAATTTGTCTTACGAGTGTGATCTTCATTACAACGAGTTGCGTCGGTATCCCATGATCATCGTTTCCAAACTGGCGGAACCCTCTTTTCCTTGAAGCGGCGTTCTACCAGAATGGAAATTCGCCCCGACAGATTTGGAGTTGCGTCGCAGCTTTGGAAAAAGGGATTTTTATCTGACGACGACCTCTGTCACTTTGATAAAGGTGCCTCTTACGTGAAATCGACCCCCGTCAAAGTAACCGACCCCTCTTTTACGTAAGAGCAGCTATTTCCAAAGCAACAATGACGTCATTTGCGTAAAATCGGCATTTCCAGACTGACGGAGTCGCCTTTTACATCAAGATCGTCTCCGTCAGTTTGACGGAGCTCCCCTTTACGTAAATGGCGCTTCCGTTACTGTGACGGACGACCTTTTGCGTAAAAGCAGCCTCCGTCAAAGCAACAGAGTCTTCCTTCAGCTAAATTCCCCTTTTTCCAAAGCAACATCGGCAACCTTTTACGCAATGATCAGGATTGCCAAAGTTGCAAATCCCATGTTTTACAAGGCCTTACAACTTTTAGGCCCCAATCCAATCCGCTTGAATGGCGAATGACTACATTCTCGTATTTCGTCTGCCAAGGAGAGGTATTCCTAAAAAATGGTCAAAAAGTCCGTTAGTCCGTGGCACAAAAAGCAACTTTTTAAGGGGAATTCGGCACCTTGTAAGAACCGAGATTTTTAGCCGAAGCAACCTTTGAGACCGTCTTTTCCGGCGCTAAAACGCCCTTCAAGAACTGCAAAACAACCGGATTGGTTGGAAAATTGTCATGGTTGGCTCCGGTGGACCGTGGAATTATGAAGACTTCGCCGTGGCTGATGCCGTTCGTATACATTTGACGAATGCGAGGGTCGGAAATGTTCGCCAGACAATGTGGATCTCCTTCGACGAGTATCGATTCAACGGATTTAACACGTTCGTTGAATTTCTTTGTCCCTTCCTGTCCCCAAACTTCCCGTGAAATGCGTCCATAGGGATTTTGGGCCGCACTGACATTGGAGGCCATCGAAACGAGAAAGGAGGCCCAATGACTTTTCAGCATTCTTGCCATAAAAGAACCACCCGAAGTCGGGACAAGCTGAATGATCCTCGCCTGGACGAAAAGCTCTTCATCGGCACACAAGACCGCCTGTCGAAAAACAATCGCGGAATAGGAATAATCAATCACCGTCATGTTTGTGGCGAAGGAGTATTCCTTCTGCATCGCCCTGATCTGTTTCACCAACTCAAAGCCAATCCGTTTCACGGGATGGTGGAAGTTAAATGCGAAAAGAAAAACGTTATAGCGATTTTCTGATTGACGAAAAATATCGAGCATTTCCGAAGGATCGTCCGTCGCTCCATGGATAAGGAGAAGGACCGGTTTGCCTGGATCCAGCGGCGTCGGCGAAAGGGGAACGACTTTATTATTATGCCGTATTCCCTCACACGCCATCGCAGGCGCGACGGGTTGCCAGCGCTCGATTTGTTCGCGGGCCGGATTGCTTTTGCAACCGGACAAAAAGAAGGTCACAACCACCAAAACAAACAGACTGCTCGCCTTCGAAGAGGCAACGTGTAGAAGGGTTGTCCGTGCTGTTGAGTGCAAGACCGTTGTTGTTGACAGGAATAGTAAAGGAATGTGTGACGTGATGGCAACCCTCAATCGCGAACACCAAACGCGGCAAACAACGATCGTCGGTGCCCCTAAGGCTGAGGTGGGAGAATTTCCAGCCCAAACCGCTTTGCAATTTCCATCACCCGCGGAATCTCCTGCTGCTGTTCCGGCAGTAAATTGCCGATTTCCTCAAAAAAACCTTCAAAACCTGCGGGTGTAATGGTGCACAGAAGCCGGCCCGTTGTTTTACCAACATACCGATACGCGTGTGCTACGCCGCGCGGCGCAAAGAGAGTCGCGCCGGGTTTCGCAAGGATTGTTTTCCCGCCGACGATGAATTCGTATTCGCCTTCCAGAATTTGAAACGTCTCGTCTTCGCGATGATGAATATGTGGCGGTGGTCCTCCATCCGTGGCATCGTGTGATTCAACCACACTCAAGGCACCATTCGTGTCGCGCCCGTGTACACGAATAAAAAGAGAGATGCCAAGCACATCTACTTTCTTGCCGCCTTCTTTCGGAACGTGGACTGGATTCATGCTCCCAAGCTTCCATCCCTTCACATTGGCTGGCAAGTCCACATCAGGCTCAGCCCAACTTTTATTGTTACCTCCATTGCTTTCGTTTAGTCCTATGGGACATGAAACCAACAGTGCGTCGCTTGATTTTGATTTGTTTTCTCACGCTGGCGGCAAACCTTCACTCCGAGCCGGGCAAAAACCGTCCTAATATCCTTTTCTGTTTTGCTGACGACTGGGCCTGGCCGCACGCGGCGGTTTACGGTGATAAAGTTATTCAACTGCCGAACTTTGAGCGCGTCGCGCGCGAAGGCGCATTGTTTAAAAATGCATTCTCAGCCGCGCCGTCTTGCACTCCCTCACGAGCAGCAATCTTGACCGGTCGTGCGGTTCATTCCCTGGAAGAAGGAGCCGATCTGCATTCGTTTCTGCCAAAGAGGTTTCAGGTTTATCCCAACGCTTTGGAGAAGTCCGGCTATGCAGTTGGTTATTCTGGAAAAGGCTGGGGGCCTGGAGACTTTAAAGCGGGAGGGCGCGAAAGAAATCCCGCCGGGCCAGTATTCAAGAACTTCGAAGCGTTTATGAAAACAATCCCGGAAGGGAAACCGTTTTGCTTTTGGTTCGGCAGTCATGATCCGCATCGTCCTTACGAAGAGGGCTCGGGAAAGGGGCAGGGGATGAAGACGGACAAAGTAGTTGTTCCGGCGTTTTGGCCTGACAACGAAATGGTGCGCAGTGACTTGCTTGACTATTACGGTGAAGTGCAGCGGTTCGATCGTGACGTCGGACACCTGTTGTCGTTGCTTGAAGACAAAAAGATGTTGGATAACACGATCGTTGTGATCAGTGGTGACAATGGATTACCGTTTCCTCGCTGCAAAGCCAACCTGTACAACTGGGGAACACACCAGCCATTGGCGATCCGTTGGCCGGCGGGATTTAAAGGTGGAAAAACAATCGAGGAATTTGTGAATCTATACGATTTAACACCAACGTTTTTCGAACTTGCCGGATTGAAAGCCAATAGCGACTTTGCAGGACGCAGCCTGATCCCGCTTTTGAAAGGTGAGAAAGATGCGAAGCGGAATAAGGTCTTCGTCGAGCGCGAACGCCACGCCAATTGCCGGGAAGGTGATTTGAGCTACCCGTCGCGTGCCATTCGCACGAAAGATTTTCTTTATATTAAAAATTTCCGCCCGGATCGCTGGCCTGCAGGTGATCCAAAGAAATGGAAAGCTGTCGGCGATTTCGGAGACTGCGACGCATCACCAACGAAACAATTTATTCTCGACCACCGCGATGAGCCGGAATTTAAAAAGTTTTTTACGCTCTGCTTCGACAAACGGCCCGCGGAAGAACTCTACGATTTGAAGAAAGATCCATACGAAGTCACGAATGTGGCGGCTGACCCAAAGTATGCCGACGCAAAACAAACGCTTCAGGCTGATTTGTTGCGATGGATGAAAGAAACAGGCGATCCGCGCGCGGATAAGGACGACGACAGGTTTGATGGATTTCCTTATTTCGGCGGGCAATAGGAAGCCGAGGTAGTTTTCAGCTGCACTGCCGATTTACGGTTGCTGGCGCCGAGTGCAATTTGCTCTGTCCACGAGGACGGGGACGGCACGCGATCGATGGCGTGGTCAAGGCGGCACACCGCAAGGTCAGCCGCCTTCTCCTTTTTGGGGTTGACGTTTTTTTTTCAGAGGCGCATGGTGCCAGCATGACCCTGCAGGAATTCGAAAAATTCAGAATTTCTTTGGAGCAACAGAAATTCCAGGCTGAGAGTCTTGATCCCCTTCATTACGGAATTCAGCGAGACGTTTTTCGCCGCGATAAGTTGAAGAAATTGATTTCTGCCGGCGCAAAGGTTGAGTCCAAAACCGTTCAGGCGAAGATTGTTCGTTGGAAACGGCAGTTGACCCGCCTGGAAAAGTCTCAAGCGCGTTTGGAGAAGCTGCGGGAGGAGATTTCATCCGGAAAACTAAAGGTAGAGGTGCCCTCAGATTCAAAATCGCTTCGGCTCGTTTCGTCCACATCGGTCAGGGCAAATGCTCGCGCCTGACTTCCTTATCCAAAGCTAGGATATCCCCCTAAAAGTGGCAGGACTTGTGCTTTTCACATAAGCGCAAATTTTTGTCGCGTAAATGTCCGGCGGTCTTTTAAATCGCGACAGTTAATAGAACTCCAAAGACATGTCATCGTACGGCGACTACCAAGTCATCAAAGAAATCGGATGGTCCAATGGCGCTACCCTCTATAGCGCTCGCAAAGGAAACGAAGAGAATTACGCAGTCAAAGTTTTCTCACTGGCTTTTTTCGGCTTCGCAGGGGATGACGACGCTAAAGCAGCGAAATTCGCGAACCTTTTTAACAGCCGTATTGAAAACCAGAAGAAGGCGGCCAATCAATCGCCTCGTTTTGCTCCGATTTTTCAGGAAGGTTACGATACAGACTCAGCATGGTATGTCACACGTCTCTATTCCAATTCAGTGCAAAAGCTCATCGAAGCGCATACTGAGTTGAAGGCGGAAGAGTTCTTTACCCTTGTCAGCAGTATCGTCGCGGCGACGGTCGAATTTAAGAAAATTTGCGGACGCTCTCATGGTAACGTTAAAGCGACAAATGTTTTCCTGCCTAAGCCCGGCAAATCAGGTCTTGGTGAATTGGTTCTGGGTGATTCTGATCCGGGAGATGAAAGCAAGGCGGCGGAATGTGAACTCGCCGACATGCGAGGCGTGGGGGAAATCATTCATCGGCTCGTCATAAACGAGAATCGCGAAGAGGAATATTGGAAGCTCCCGCCACCTCCAACATTGCAGGATTGGGTTGGGATTTTTGGAAAGGATGCGGAAGCATGGCGGAGTCTTTGTGCCCGCTTGCTGGAACCTGATCTCACGATTCACAATTACAATCTCGAAGAACTTTCGTTCGATATCGCTCGGTTGAAACCACAACCATCGGTTTCTCAGAAGCAAAAGTTTGCCATCGCGGCGGTGGTTTTGGTCCTTGGGATTGCGGCTGCTTACGGAATCAAGCATTTTGCAGGCGGTCGATCTGACAGTGCAGAGGCAGAAGCCCGCCAAAAGAAAATAGAAGAACAAGCCAGCCGTTTGGCTCGAGAAAAACGAGCGGCAGAAGACCGCGCGGAGGCTGAGGCGAAAGCTCGTCTTGAAACCCAAAAACGAGCAGAATCGGAAGCCCGCCAACTTGCGGAAGAAAAGCGCATCGCTGAAGAACGAGCTCGCTCCGAATCCCGCGCCAAGGAAGAAGCCAGGCGACAAGCAGAACTCGCCGAACGAGCTCGCCTCGAAGCAACTCAACGCGTGGCTGAAGAAGAGCGGCGGTTACGCGAAGCGACCAGTAGTCGGATTGCAGAGGAAAACAAGAGAGCTTCCGAATCGCAACCGGTTTCCGTCGCTTCCACTGTTCCGACAATTGAAAAAGCTGCCGTATCCAGACCGTCCGGGAAAACCGCCTGGCTGAATACGCTCGGCATGCGATTGGTTCCGGTCGGTGGAAAGATAATGTTCTCCGCCTGGGAAACGCGCCGCAAAGATTACGAGCAATTCATGAAGAATACGGTGGACCGTGGCAACAGCGGCTGGAGATCTACCACATTCAGGCAAGGCGGGTCTGAACCCGTCGTAAACGTAGATGGCTCTGACGCCAATAGTTTTTGCAAATGGCTGACCGAATCCGAACGAAAACAGGGAATTCTTTCCGGCAATCAGTTCTATCGACTCCCAACCGATGCCGAATGGAATACGGCCGTGGGAGTGGAACGGGCTTCCACCGGCGTAAAGGTTTTCGCCTGGGGAGCAGGGTTGCCGGCGCCGGCAGGCTTCGGGAATTTTTCGCAATGGTGTAGTTATGATCGATTTGCCTTCACCGCTCCCGTTGCGCAATTTCAGGCCAATGAATTTGGACTTTACGATGCCGCTGGGAATGTTTGGGAGATTTGCGAAAGCAATGGCGGTTTTGTCGGTCGCGGAGGATCGTGGCAGACCGAACTGCCAGAGCAGTTGAATCTGCTTTTCCGGTTGCCTCTGGCCTCGGGCGAACGTCGTGCGGATGTTGGTTTTCGCTGTGTTCTGGACCTGGGCAACTAGCGGTGCACCAATTTAGGTTGGAAATTTTTAGCCCGTTTCTCACCTTCAACCAAATCCTGAGCGGTAACGCGCTTGTCATAATTTTTGCGCATTACTTCCAACAGTTCACTGGCGATTTCCGAGCCATTTTTCTCGGAAATCAGAGCCCATTTATAGGCCTCCGCATAATCCCGTTGTTCCATTCCCTGCCCATAATAGTAGCAACGGGCCACTTTAGCCTGTGCTTCACCCAGACCTTGCTCCGCGGCAGCTAAAAACCAGCGAAACTTTTCTTTGTAATCGCGTTTCACGCCACGTTCTTCTTCGTAGCAAAGTGCTAACGCTAATTGTGCTTCAGCCAAACCTTGTTCAGCCGCTTTACGATACCAACCTGCCGCCTCAGTATCACTTCGAACGGTGCCCATGCCTTTCTCGAGACAAAAGCCAATGCGATATTGGGAATCCGGAAGCCCCTGCAAAGCAGCCTTGTGATACCAAAGAAAGGCCTGATCGGGATTTCCTTTTACTCCAAGCCCAATGGCGTAGCAGTAGCCGAGAAGTTCTTCGGCCTGCGGAAAGCCCTGCCGCGCTGATTTCTGGAGCCAGTTGAGGGCGTCTTTTTCATTGGTGGCGACTCCGCGACCATAGAGGAGACGGGAACCGAGCTCAAACTGTGCCATCGCACTGCCTTTCTTCGCAGCACTTTGCAGAGATTCAAGAGATTCGGTCTGCGCGCCGGCTGAGGCGATGGAGAGCGCCAGCAATACCAGACAGAATGTTCGACGAGGATTGGACATCGTCATCAGAATAAATGTCCTGGGCTTCGGAAAGCAAGTGTGTCGATGATCCTTTGGATCAAGGACGCGGGTCTGAGACAGAGGCATTTCGATCCAGTTCCATCTTCAATGCAACCAAGGCCCAATGAATATCCCAGACAAACGCCGCCACGGACCCGACTAAAGAAATGATCGACCCTGCAAAAAGAACAGCGATCAAGGAAGCCACCTCGAGTTCAAAAAGGGCCATTAAAAAAAGCGTGATAATCAGTATCGCCGCGAGCAACACGCTGACCCCTGCTAGAACAATCGAAAGGCGAATTAATTTAGCGCGACGATAGATCATCTCTATTTGATCTTTGATCGCCGTCTGTTCCGCGACCGGTGCCTTGCGGAGTTCCTGGGCAAGCGCCCGCACGCGATCAACCGCGCGGCCCAACCGATTTGTCATCGTGAGGAGCAAAAGTCCTACTCCCGAAATTAAAATGACGGGGCCAATAGCGATCTGGAGAACTGGAATCAATTGATTCAGCGAAATGGCACGCATATCGAACGCTAATCTGAGTTTAGGTTGAACAAAAGCAAGCCCTCCGTTCCATTGGAGCCGGAGGGCTTTTCGCAATTTAATTCAGCCTAAAATTTCAAGGTGTCTTTGTTCCAGAATTTTGGCCCGGCAGAGGAGTCGTCCCGGGGGGCGGTGGAGCAAAGGATCCCCCTGCGGGCGCCCTGTTTTGACTTGTTCCGGGAAGCGGGGTCGTCCCCGAGGGGGGAGGTGCAAATGATCCGCCCGCCGTGGTTCGAGTCGCCGGCCCTTGGCCAGGCAACGGTGTAGCACCGCCGGGAGGAGGAGCAAAAGAACCCCCGGCTGTTGTCGGGACGGTAGCCTGGTTAGGAAATCGTTGGGCGCTGTTGTTTGTTGTTCCAGGCGTAGGCGTAAAAGGCGGGGCATTGGTTGGAGCGGGAGCATTCGTGTTCTGCGCCCCAGCCGCCTCATTCACATTCGTGATCGAAACAACATTGGAAATGGTGTTCTGGTTGGAAATGCTATTCGTAACGCCGACATTCAGATTGGTCGCGGTAATAGGATTATTCGTTATGACAACGGTATTCGTGTTGGTGTCCACCCCAATGAATCCTACGGCCCCGGGATAAAGATAGTTGGGATTCGCATAACCAGGGCTCGGATAAACTGTTCCCGGTTGTGTCGTCGTCGTAACGGTCGAGCCAGGCACAGCACCCGCCGATTCTCTAATCACGGTTTGCTGTGGAACGACTACTACCTTTGGGGGAATTAAATAAGTTCCCTTGTATGGGTTAGACTCCGCCACAACGTTGGTATCAACGGATGTTTGGATAGGCGCAGGAGTGGATTGGTAAATGACTGTCGGTGGTGGCACTTGAACCAGAAAAGTGGGTGCCGGACCAGTGTCGTAGGTGGAAGCAGGAATGTCGGCAGCGGACGGAACCGGCGATTCTTTGTAATCGTAAGTGAACCCGTAATCGCTGTAAATTGAAGCTCGGGGTGGATAATATGTGCTGCAGCCGAAGGTGAATGCAGCCAGCGATAAAAGCAGGAAGGTTTTCTTCATGGACACTCCTTTTCAGCTGAAACCTAACGCACGAATGATTGTGCTCAAGGACAGTGGATCACTGTTTTAGGCATAGGCAAACACTAGTAAATCGTGGCAGCATATCGCCGAAATATTTGAATATTTCCAAATGCGCCTGCTTCTAAGCGAAGCTCCAGACTTCAGAATCGAACGGTTAAATGGTTGTTAACAGTTGAAAATGTTCATGAAAATAAAACGTGCTCTTGCTGTTTTGGCTCTCGCTCTCTCTTTCGTGCATCCCGCGATCGCGGATTCTCCTGCGGAAGTTGCGGAACAGATTCTCGACGCTTCGAAACCGTCCGCCGAACGGGAAAACCTGATTGTCAGTCACAGTGGTGAAGCCGCCGAACTGGTTGCCGCCATGACCAAAAATCTGCCACCTGGCGATTCGACGGAGGAATACAAAAGAATTCCATGGATCTGGCGCGCGGCGATCAACGCCGGCAAGCGTAATGACGAAAGTGAATTGATTTCTCTTTTGCGTGTATCCACCCCAAAACCCGGTGAATCCTTGCGGGATTGGCAGGCGGTCGTCATCGGCGGGGGTGTAATCAATGGTTTAAGCCTCCAAAACATCTGGCCTGCGGAACGCATCGCCGAATTTCTAAAGAAGGATGACGAACTGAAGCAACGTTGGCCTGCACTCATCAAAGCCGCATCGGCCATGGCTGATAATCCAAAGGTGAAAAATGGAACCCGTTACGATGCTTTGCGCATCCTCGGCGTCGAAACATGGGAACACTCCGGCGAGCAACTCGCAAAGTATCTTCCCAAAGGAACAAATCCCGAACTGCAACAGGGAGCTGTCAGTGCGCTGGCAGATGTTAAATCTAAAAAAGCCACAACTGCTCTCCTTGCCAACCTCGATAATTTGACCGAAAAGAACCGTGCGTTTGCTCTAGACGCTCTATTGCGTGACGACGCTCGGATGACAGCTTTGCTCGACGCCGTTGAGCAGAAAAAGGTGGCTGCTTCCGTGTTGGGGGCCGATCGCATGGTTAAATTACAGCGAAGTGCCAGTGGGAAAATTCGAGCCCGTGCCGAGAAATTGTTCAACGCTCCAGTTGATGGCAAAGCGCAGTTGTATTCTGTGGGTATTGCTAAAATCGATATCACGCCGGATTACCCAATACGTTTGCACGGTTACCTCGCCCGCAAAACGGAGTCGCAAGGAGTTGCCCAACACATTTTCGCCAAAGCGCTCGCCATCGGAAGCGACAAAGAGGGTCCAACTATTCTCATTTCGGTCGATAGCTGCATGGTGCCGGAATATATCCGGACCGAAGTCATCCGTAGGTTGGCTGCAAAAGGGGTGACGTCGGATCGCTTTGCCGTTTGTTCTTCTCACACTCACACCGCGCCAAAGCTGGCGCACGTCGCCGACAACATTTTCGGCATGGACATTCCTGAAAATGAACAAGCGCATATCGATCGTTACACGAAAGAGCTGACCGATAAAATGGAGCAGGTGGCCCTAGCCGCTTTGAAAGATCGTCGTTCATCCACTCTTTCCTGGGGTAAAACGAAAGCTGGCTTTGCTGCGAATCGCCGCACCAAGGGCGGTCCGGTCGATCACGATGTTCCCATTTTGAAAGTTGCCGACAAAGATGGAAAGATCCGCGGGCTCCTCGTTAATTACGCGTGTCATTGCACAACTCTCGCCGATCAACCAAATGAAATCTGCGCGGATTGGGCAGGGTACGCGCAGGAATACCTCGAACGCGATCATCCAGGCGCCATCACCTTGACCGTTATCGGCTGTGGCGCCGATGCCAATCCCGCACCTCGTCCCGGCCTGGATTTTGCCAAACAGCACGGCCAGGAACTCACCAGCGCAGTCAACGAACTCTTGTTTCAGAAGCTGACGCCGCTGAGCGGCAAACTCGAATGCCACACGAAGCAAATCGAATTGCCGTTCGATACCTTGCCAACTGCTGAAGACCTAAAGAAAATTATCAACGATCCCAAACAACATTTTGCCGTTGTTTATGCGGCGAAGAAAAATCTCGGCCGGCTGGAACGAGGGGAAAAGTTGCAGAGCGAATTGCCTTATCTTTTACAGACCTGGAATTTCGGGGACCAACTCGCCCTCGTGTTTCTCCCCGGTGAAGTCGTCGTCGACTACGCACTTCGATTGAAAAAGGAATTTGATTCCAGCCGGCTATGGGTCAACGCCTACGCCAACGACGTTCCTTGTTACATCCCTTCGAAGCGGATATGGCGCGAAGGTGGTTATGAGGGTGGGGGAGCAATGATCTATTATGATCGTCCGACCCGACTCGCCGAAGACACCGAAGAACGCATTATCGCTGCTGTCCACGAAATCATGCCGAAACAATTCCTGTCGACCGGCGCGACAGCCGATACGTCGGGGGCCAAGTCTCCCGAAGAAGCTCTAAAAACCATCCGCACCAAACCTAATTTCACCGTGGACCTCGCGGCGAACGAACCACAGATTGTCGATCCTGTTGCCATGGATTTTACGACCGACGGTAAATTACTCGTCGTCGAAATGCACGACTACCCATCCGGCATGGATGGAAATTTCAAAGTACCGGGTGGCCGTGTAAAGCTGCTGAGCTCGACGAAGAATGATGGCCACTTTGATAAGGCGAGCACGTTCATTGAGGGCATTCCGTTTCCCACCGGCGTGATGCAATGGCGCAAAGGCGTTCTGATCTGCACCGCTCCTGATGTTCTTTATGCAGAAGACACCAACGGCGATGGAAAAGCCGATGTGGTGAAGAAACTTTTCACAGGGTTCTTTACGAATAACTTCCAAGCGCGCGTTAACGGACTTCGTTGGGGTCTCGATAATTGGGTTTATGCGGCAGCCGGTTTGTTCGGTGGCACGATTCACAGTGAACTGACTGGGAAGGACTACCAACTGAGCGGGCGCGACTTCCGTTTTAACCCGGACACCGGCGAGTTCGAACCGGTCAGCGGTTTAAGCCAACAAAGCCGTGACCGCGATGACTTCGGTAACTGGTTCGGTTGCGATAATAGTAATTTCTCCTGGAACTTCCCGTTGGAAGAACGTTATGTCCGGCGCAATTCATTCGTCACCGCCCCGGAACCACGTGTCGCCGTGCCTAAATATCCGGAGGCCAATAAACTTTTCCCGTCCAGCCAGATCGCCGAACGTTTTAATCATCCCGAGTCGGCCAATCGCACAACCTCCGCCGCAGGCATCGGCATCTATCGTGACACGCTGCTGGGTGACGAATATTACGGCAACTCCTTCACCGGTGAAACGGTGCACAATATGGTGCGCCGAATCATCAACAAGGACGAAGGCATCACGATCGGCGGCTACAAAGCCGACGACGAACAGGACAAGGAATTCTTCTCGTCCACCGACAATTGGTGTCGTCCGGTGGAAATCCGCACCGGCCCCGATGGTGCGCTGTGGATCGCGGATATGTATCGCGAGATCATTGAACATCCTCGCTGGATTCCTGCGGAAACACTCGCGAAGCTGAACGTTCGCGCCGGCGAAGATAAGGGTCGGCTGTTTCGCGTTTATCCGACGGGTGCAAAACTCCGCGCAGTTCCTGATTTAACTAAGCTCCCCCCAGAAAAACTCGTCGCCCTGCTCGACACGCCAAACGGAACCATGCGGGATCTGATCCACCGCGAATTGTATCAGCGTCAGGCGGAGGAAGCCGTGGAACCGTTGAAACAACTGGCGGCCGCAGCGAAGAATCCAGCGGTCCGCGTCCAGGCCTTGTGCATTCTGGATGGTTTGAAAGGCCTGACCAATGCCACTTTGTTGACCGCCTTGAAGGATTCCGATGCACGGGTGCGTCGACAGGCAATTCGTCTGTCGGAAATGCATTTAAACAACGCTCCCGAATTAGGCGAAGAGTTACTCAAGCTCGCGACCGACGCCGACATTGGCGTCCGTTTCCAGACCGCTCTAGCCCTCGGCGAGTGGAACGACGCCCGTGCTGGCCAGGCTCTCAGCGATCTTGCGCGCGAAAATCTCAGCAACACATGGATGCGCGCCGCGATCCTTAGTTCCGCCATGCGCCATCCCGGAGCCGTTCTGCGCGGCGTTCTTGCTTCGCCGCTCGACACCCCGAATCGCGGCGAAATGGTCGCTCAACTGATTGCAACCGCGTTCAGTTCTGATGATCCAAACGTCCTCGAGTCAGTTTACCTTGCCGTTGCTCCCGAAGATCCAACGAAGGTCGCTCCGTGGCAGCTCACCGCCTGGGCCAAGCTCCTCGAAGTGATGGCCCCGAAGGATTTGACGTTCCGGAGTTTCTATTTTTCACCGCACAAAGGTGTCCCGGAAGCTGTTAAGCGCATCGAAGCCGGTGTGGAAACCGCGGGCAACATCGCTCGCGACGAAAAAGCCAAGGTCGCCGAACGTGAAGCAGCTCTCCGCGTGCTCGCCGGTGCCAAATCCGACGCCGATTTGAAAACTCTTGTTGAACTCGGAACTCAAACCGCCAACGCCCGCCTGCAAAAAGCTGCTCTCGCCGCTTTGCGCGCTCAGCAACAACCGCAGATCCATCAAATGTTGCTCGCGGGTTGGACGGTTTATTCGCCCGCGGTTCGCGAATCGATTCTCGACATTCTGTTGAACCGCGACGAAGGCATCAAAGCTCTTCTCGACGCGGTGGAAAACAAAACCATCTCTCCCCTGGAAATTCCCATGGCCAATCGCCAGCAGTTGCAGAAGCACCCAACCGCTGCGATCCAGGAACGCGCGCTCAAGGTTCTGCCAAATCTTTCCAGTAACCGCGCCGACGTGCTGAAGAAGTTCGCCGATGTGCCAAAGCTCGTCGGCAACCCCGATCACGGCGCTGAATTGTTCGCCGCCACCTGCTCGAGTTGTCACAAATTGAAGGGCGTGGGCAATTCCGTCGGTCCTGACCTCGCTCCGCTCGGCGATAAACCCGTCGATTATCTCCTCACCGCAATCCTCGACCCCAATGCCATTATCGAACCGCGCTTCATTCAGTACAACATTGAGACCAAGGACGACCGCTCGTTATCCGGCGTCATCAAAAATGAAACCGCTACGAGTCTCACGATGATCCAGGCCGGTGGGGGACACGAAGATATTCTGCGCTCGCAGATCAAGGAGATGAAGGCGTCAACGCTTTCGTTAATGCCGGAAGGCCTCGAAGAAGGCAAAACGCCGCAGGATTTCGCCGACTTGATTTCCTACGTCAAGTCGCAACCCGCCAAGTTCGGCAGTGCCACGCCGGAAAAAGTCGCCGCCGCGCGGAAGACTTTTCTCTCCGACGGTGTCAATGGCGTCGCTCGCGTCGTCAGCGCGGCTGAAAAGCTCGATTACCCCAGCTGGTTGGGCACGTTGCCTCTCGCCCATTGCCGCCAAACCGATGGTTCTTCGAAGGTTGTCTGGGAAAGTGAACCGTTGAAAGAAGTCAAACCCAGGACGTTTTATACTTTCCGCATGCCGATCGGTATGGGTTTCCTTGCGGATCCTGCCGGGAAATTCTACCTGAAAGTGAACGGCAAACCCGCCGTTGCCTTCGATGTCGTGACGACGGACACCACGTGGGAACATCCCGCCCGCGAAGTGGTCCTGCGTTATTCGGTCATGGAGAACAACGACCAGGACAGCAACGGTATTCTGACGATCAGCGTTTCAAACATCTGGCTGGAAGCAGGTAAGCCTGTGACTTTTGAAGTCACCGGTTCGGCGTCGAACAGCCAGCGTTGGTTCGGCATCTACGAATTGCCACAGCAGCACGCGAACGGCAAGTAGCGCTTCGACAGCACACGCACGCGACTGCCGCGCTGAACGATTACAAATCAAAACCCTCTCTTCACACCACAATGTGAGGAGAGGGTAGGAAAAGGCGTGTCTTAATTGTTGTGATCGTCGTGATGTGCTTGCTTTATAAAAAAAATAAACCGCGGTGACTAAAGGCCACCGCGGCTGCAAAAGAATTATTTTCTTACCTGGTTACGGTTTGATGTCCGGCATGTCCTTTTTCGCTTCGGCCCAGGCGGCCTTTTCATCGTCGGACAAACGTTTCGCGACCACATTGCGATATTGGACGATGCTTCCGGCGTTGTGCTGCTGGAATGCAAGGTGTCCGCTGGTGTAAGTGTTTTTGGCGTCAACGTAATCGGTAACAATCTTGTCGTTGATTTTGATGATGATCCGATTGCCGATCGCGATGATGTGTTCGGTCCACCACGTGTCATCCTGGACGAGTTGTTCGCCGACTTTATGGAGATTGTAGAGACTTCCGGTGCGTTGCGGGTCTGGACTGGTGTTTTCAACCTGGGCTTCGTAGCCGGAAGGCCAGCCTGGTTCCATCTTCACGCGGAAATACATGCCGCTGTTGCCGCTGTGATTTAATTTCACCTCGGCTTTAAATTCCAAATTCGTATAAGTGCCGGGGCTGAAGAGATGACTGCGGTCGCCATCGCCGATGACGACGCCATTTTCCATTTTCCATGCCGTGGGATTATCGACAGCTTTCCAACCGCTGAGCGTTTTGCCGTCGAAGAGTTTAACCCACCCATGTTTGTCCGCTTTTTCCGTGACGGGAGCGCTGGCTTGTTCTGCAGCCAAAACGAGAGAGGCTGACGCGATCGCCACAGCGAAAGGTAAAAGGAATTTCGTTTTCATAAATATTGGATACGCGGGGTTTGTAAACCGGTCTCCGGGAAATGACAACGCTAGAAATGAGCCTCAGGTTGAGGCGTCAGATGGGACAGTTTTCCTGAAACGGGACAAAACTCCCAGGGACCAG
>CBHTTJ010000019.1:0-44264 GCA_966095605.1 uncultured bacterium
AAATCACAACAATCGCCGGCTTGATTAATCAAGGCGGCTTGCTGGTCGGCGCCGCGACTACTCTCGGCGCAACTCTCGGCCTGCATCACAACGACAAAGATAAGCTCAATGCAGATCTGACGAACCTCATTATGTCCGTGGGCGGCCATGAACAGGCGAAAGCAGAAATGACGACTCGCCGCACCGCGTTGAAGGTTGCTGCCATGAATGGCCGCACTCATCTGCGCAAAGGTCGCGATGTCCTGAAGCCGTTCCTGGGCTACACCCATTCGAACCTCTGGACGGAACTCGGTTACAACGATTCGCTCGAGATCACGGATCAACCCGAGGATCAACAGGCGAAATTGCAGGCGCTGCGCACGTATTACACGGCGCATCCGACCTTCGAGGTGCCGTTGTTGAACCTGACGGCGACGTATACCACGACAGTGATCGATGCGCTCACAGCGGCTCAAACCGCGTTGGCCGCACAAGAGAGCGCGGTCGAAGCGGCAATCCGTGCTCGTGATGAAAAAGCGGACAGCATGCGCGAACGCATCAGCGCGTTGGTCGACGAACTGAGCCAATTAATGGATCCATTGGATCCACGCTGGCTTGAGTTCGGCCTGAACATGCCGGGTGCGGACGAAACGCCGGACCAGGTGACCAATGTGACGGTGACATTGATCGGACCGACGGCGGCAGCAGTGAAGTGGGAACCGTCAGCTCGCGCGCAGTATTATCGTGTTTACACGAAAGTGCACGGCGCGGAAGGCGACTACGTTCTCGCCGGTTCGCCGGGCGACCTCGATTTCACCATCGAGAATCTGCCAACGAACGCCACGATCGAGGTGATCGTTCGTGCGGTGAATACCGGTGGCGAATCAACGGTGTCGGAAGTGATCACCGTCACCACGCACTAAACCTACAACAAATGCGGCGATCAGAGATGCGCCGCTACAGGAGATAAAACACAGCCGTCCCGGGAAACCGGGGCGGCTTTTTTAAATCCCTTCGCCGATGACTGGAGGCATTTCGTAGGAAGTGGAGACTTCCTGTTCGAGCGGTTCGTTTTCCTTCGCGAGGATTCGATAATTACGAATCTGGAAAGAAACCTTCCGTCCGTCGTAGAGACTCTGACGCGCATATTCCTCTTTGCTCATGCGCGAGCGCAGAATCAAGCCGCTGGGAAGTTCCAGTTCCACACGCAACATGATGCCGAGGAAATAAGTGTGCCGCAGCGTCGCCTGAAAACGGAACGCGGTGAGATCGGAGGAAATCTGGACGGCGTAGGGACGGAAACCGATCCGCAATTTCTTTCCTTCTTCCACGCCATGCGCCGGAAATGCCAATTCATTCTTGCGCGCCAATCCATCCCGCACTTCGAGTTCCAAAATATTCATCACTCCGATGAAACGAGCGACGAACTCGTTGACCGGTTGATCGTAAACTTCACGAGGGGTTCCAATCTGTTCCAAATGACCGCGCGAGAAAATCACGATGCGACTTGAGACCTCCATCGCTTCTTCCTGATCGTGCGTGACGAACAGCGTCGTCAGTTTCAAATCCTGATTCAAATGCACCAGCCATTGGCGAAGCTCCTGACGAATCTTGGCGTCGACTGCTGAAAACGGTTCGTCGAGCAACAGAACGTCGGGTTTCGACGCGAGGGCGCGGGCGATTGCGACGCGTTGACGCTGACCACCCGAAAGCTGATGGGGGTAACGGTTCTCCAGTCCTTTGAGTTCAAGCAACGTCAGCAATTCGGCCACGCGCGCTTCGATCTGGTCGCGTTTCCATTTCTTGATTTTCAAACCGAACGCGATGTTCTTGAAAACCGTCATGCTCTTGAACAGCGCGTAGCTTTGGAAAACGAATCCGATATTGCGCTTCTGGACGGGGACTTTGCCGACGGCCTGGCCGCGAATGAAAATTTCACCGGTGGTCGGCATTTCAAGTCCCGCGATCATTCGCAGAACCGTGGTCTTGCCGCCGCCGCTCGGACCAAGCAGCGCGACGAGTTCGCCTTCGTTGACGGAGAAACTGACGTTGTTAACGACGGTGTTCTCGCCGAATTGTTTGCTGATATTACGCAGTTCGATACTCATCGCTGTTTAATTGGAAAAGGGATCGGCGGAAATTTGGTTTTGCGTGGCCTGCTGCCCCTGGTGTTCTTCGCGTTCCGCTCTCCATTCCAGGAACGTTTTCACCAGGAGCGTCACCAACGCGAGCGTTGCCAGAAGGGTCGCCACCGCAAAAGGCGCGGCGGGATCAAATTCGTGATAAAGCTTTTCGATACGGAGCGGCAACGTATCGGTTTCTCCCGTGATGTGCCCGGACACCACGGAAACCGCGCCGAATTCTCCCATCGCACGGGCGTTGCAAAGAATCACGCCGTAAATAAGTCCCCATTTCACCGACGGCAACGTGACGTGGATAAATGTTTGCCATCCACTCGCACCCAGCGTTAACGCCGCCTGTTCCTGTTCGGAACCAATGGCCTGCATAATCGGAATCAATTCACGCGCCACAAATGGGAACGTGACGAAAATCGTGGCCAGCACAATTCCCGGAACAGCGAACACAATTTTGATGTCATGCGCCTGCAACCACGGACCGAGCAAACCGTTCATTCCGAAAAGCAACACGAGCATTAATCCCGAAACGACCGGCGACACCGAGAACGGAAGATCAATAAAGGTGAGCAGCAACGCTTTTCCTCGAAATTCAAATTTTGCGATCAGCCAGGACGCCGCAATGCCGAACAAAACATTTAACGGAACGCTGATCAGCGCCACCGCAAGGGTCAGTCGGATCGCAGAGACAGTGTCCGGGTCGCTGAGGGAATGCCAATACGCCGGAAGACCTTTGGAAAAAGCCTGCACGAAGACGTTGATCAACGGCAAAAAGAGAAAGACCACCGCGAACAGCATGGCGATGGAAATAAGAAGCCATTTAACCCAGGCGGGTTCCTGGGTGCTTCGCTCTGATTTTCCGAAACGTTCGCGGACTTTTCTGGGCAGGTTCATGGTTGAGCAAACCGGGAGGCCCAGTTTTCAAGGATGTTGATGACGGCCAACAAAACGAAAGAGAAAATCATGAGGACCACCGCCAGCGCCATCGCCCCGGCGTAATCATAATTCTCCAGGCGCATCACGATGAGCGACGGCGCGATTTCGGTTTTAAAGGGCAAATTACCCGAAATAAAAACGATGGAACCGTATTCACCCAGCGCTCGCGCAAACGCCAGCGCGAAGCCGGTGATCGTCGCCGGCAGCAAGGTGGGAATGATGACCTGAACAAACGTTCTCAAACGACTGGCACCAAGACTGGCGGCCGCTTCTTCGACCCCTTTGTCAAAGTTTTCCAGCACAGGCTGCAACGTCCGCACTGCGAAAGGCATTCCCACAAAGGTCAAAGCAATGACGACACCCAGCGGGGTGAAGGCACCGTGAACGCCATGCGGCACGAGAAATTTTCCAAGCCAACCGCTTTCCGAAAAAAGATTCGCGAGTGTCAAACCAGCGACAGCCGTCGGAAGGGCAAACGGGAAATCGATCAGGCCATCAATGAAACGGCGACCGGGAAATTTATAGCGCACGAGCACCCACGCGAGCAGGCTGCCGAAAATGGCATTGGCCAGGGCCGCAATGAACGAAGCGCCCAGGCTCAACTTGTAAGCTGCCATGGCGCGACGATTCGTCGCCAGATCCCAAAAGTCATGCCACGAGAGCCCGAATACTTTGATGCAAAGGGCAGCAATGGGGATCAAGACAATGACGCTGAGGTAAAACAGAGTAAACCCCAGCGTCAGTCCAAATCCCGGCAACGGATTGTGTTTTTTATCTTTGGCCAAAATTATCGGTTGTCTTTAAAGATTTCGTCGAAAATCCCGCCTTCAGCGAAATGTTGCTGATGCGCTTTTTGCCATCCGCCAAACAATTCGTCGATAGTGAACGTCGGAATTGTTTTAAACGTCTGCTCGAATTTCTTCGCGACGTCGGCGTTGCGTGGACGGTAGAAATGTTTCGCGGCAATTTCCTGTCCGGCAGGACTGAAGAGGAAATTTAGATACGCCTCGGCCACTTTGCGCGTGCCTTTCTTGTCGACGACCTTGTCAACGATCGCCACCGGCGGTTCGGCGACGATGCTGATGGAAGGATAGACAATTTCGTACTGGCCTTTGCCGAGTTCGTTTAGAGTAATCAGCGCTTCGTTTTCCCAACCGACGAGGACGTCACCGATTTCACGTTGAAGGAACGTGGTGGTTGCCCCGCGTGCCCCGGCGTCCAACACCGGAGCGTGTTGATAGAACTGCGCAATGTAAGCTTTGGCTTTGGCAGCGTCGCCATTATTACGTTTCAACGCAGCCCCATACGCAGCGAGATAAGTCCAACGGGCGCCGCCGGACGTTTTCGGATTCGCCGGCACAATGGTGACGTTGGGTTTTACCAAATCATCCCAATCCTTGATTTTTTTCGGGTTTCCTTTGCGAACCACGAAAACAATCGTGGACGTATAGGGCGTGCTGTTTTCCGGCAAGCGTTTCTGCCAATCGCTGTGAATCACGCCTTTGGCGGCAATGGCGTCAATGTCATAGGCAAGAGCCAGGGTAACAATATCCGCTTCCAATCCATCGATCACGGAACGCGCCTGCTTGCCCGATCCGCCATGGGATTGTTTGATAACCAATTCGTCACCGCCTTTATCTTTCCACTCTTTGCTGAAGACGGTGTTGACCTCCTGATACAACTCACGCGTTGGATCGTAAGAGACGTTCAAGAGCCGGACTGATTTCTCGGCATATCCGGACAGAACGACGGCAACCGACGTTAAAACGATCGCTAAAATCTTTTTCATCCTGGTTCCTCCTTAAAAAGCGAATTGAGCGCGACCCAAAAAGACATTTTCATCCTGGGCAGTCACCGCATTGGCTTTAGCTGTTCCCGCTTCGAAGAAACTGTGTTCGAAATCGAAGTTAAATTTTACATTCCGATTCAGATACCAGTTCAGGCCCAACCCCCAGGAACTGATCTGGCGGGCGGAGCCAGCTGCAACATAAAGCGGAAAGGCATCATTATCGATGGTGAGTTCCCCGTATCGTGCCGCTATTTCCCACGCTCCCCAACCCCCCTCCTGAAAATTAACCGGGTGTGCGGGAACCGGCGTGTTGAAAGCGTTGTCTTCACCGGTCAAAACATACGAAGCGGCAACATTCCATCCGCCGTTATTGAGTTTGGCCTGATTGAAGACAGGACCGGCGGAACGTTTCACCTGTTGCGAAGACAAGACGTATTCACCAAAGAAACCAAACTGGCGCCAATACCAATAGCCTTGCGGAGCGAGGCGGAAATGTTCCCCTGCCGCCGCCACATTGGGCGAAGCCGGTCCGCCGGTTCCCGAAAGATACGAGAAGAACCGCTGTCTTCCCGGCGTGACGTAGTTACCCAACGCACCGTCGTGACGGCCATAACTTGCGCCAACCCCGAGCGCCAATCCCTGCAAGGTGGCGATATCGGTCCCCTTGAAAGGCTTCGCAAAAATTCGGCCGGCAAAATCCTTTTCGTTGTCAGTCGTTTCAACATCACCACTGCCGCCATCGGGAACACCGTTGAAAACCCCCGCGGCGTAATTCAAACGACCGTCAAAGAATTCACCGTGAAGCTGAATCCCCACATCACGATTCGGCGCGAGCTGCGTAGGAAAACCGCGTTCCACAAACAGGAGGTTCGCGTCGGATTGTAATGTTTCGAGGCTGACCGGTTCCTTGAATTTTCCCAACTGCACCTGGAATTGCGGCCAGTAATGGATATTCAACGCCGCATCCTGCAGGAAGGCGTTGTTGGCAGGAGTGCTGGTGATGCCAGAACCAAAATCGGTCAGAATACGGTAGTCGTAATTCTTGAAAACGGTTCCTTCGAAACCAAGGCGGAGCCGACGCATCACGAATGTGTCCCGACCGGCGGGAGCAGTGCCGCCATAGTAACGTCCGTCGAACTGTCCGTATCCGCGAACTCGCAGACTGAAATTCGTGTCCGCGGAACGAATCCAGAAACCATCCGCACCCGCCGAAATCGTCGGCAAGGTTTTCTTTTTTTCGTCGGCCGCTTCTTTTTCCAACTCCCGGTTTCGTTCGAGGACCTTAATTTTCTGCGTGAGCGCTTCGACCTGTTCTTTGAGTTCCTTGATCGCGTCAGAGGTTTCATCGGCCAACAAGGGGACAGACGAAGACGCAACAATCGCACCGACCAATATCCAATGTTTTAATTTCATTAATCTGAATATTTCAGTCCCACCGAGGATTTCGGTCGGCGACTTTCGTTAAACGTTAACCACCGGGTATCCGGCAGGCACTGAGTAGGAAGCCCGATTCTGGGGTCTCTGGCTTCACTCTTTGAGCACATCGAAGTCTGACGAACCAGAGGACGATTTACTCATTTTTGGTGACATTGACGTAAATACTCTACTGCGTCAATGGAGATTTGATTTATTTAACCGAATCAGGGTTTTTACGGACATGGCGGAATTAAACTTGAGTTGTGCGCTGTAGATTCTAATCTCCCGCTATGAAATTGTCGGTTCGAGGCGAATATGCATTGCGTGCGCTGCTGGTTCTCGGGATGCACTACAGTGAAAGCGTCGTGCGTATCCAAACAATTTCCGATGGGCAGAATATTCCGAAGCGATTCCTGGAACAGATTCTCAATGACCTGAAATCGATCGGTGTGGTGGAAAGTCGCCGGGGAATCTCGGGGGGTTATCGTCTGGCGCGGCATCCCCGGGAAATCACGCTGGCCTCCGTGGTTCGGCATATCGAGGGAGCGCTCGCGCCGGTGAGTTGTGTCAGTGAACGGTTTTACGAAAAATGTTCCTGCCCGGATGAAGCCCGTTGCGCGATCCGCAACGTTATGAAAGAAGTTCGCGAAGCCGTGGTGAAAATCGTGGAGCGGGTGACGGTAGAGGAACTTTGCGAACGGGCTCAGCGTCTGAAGGAGGAGCCCAACAGCGCCCTGGATTATATCATTTGATCCGTCGCAAATGACTATCCCGTCTGCGCAGAAAAAAAGCGGACGGGGCGAACCCGTCCGCTTGTGAGTTGGCATCGCCTAGTTTTTGGCTTCAGGGCCGGTTTGGTTCTTCAACATCAAACCAAGCAAACCATCCACCAGACCGGCATTGGCGTTTGCGCCGTTCACCGCCACATCCGGAACGATGCGCACGTTTCGATCCCCGACGATCTGCATGAGCTGCGTGAGCGTGTATCCATGCATTCCGAGCGCTTCTACGCCCGCGCGATACGCTTCGGCTTTCGCCTGGCCGGTGACGCGGATGCCTTCCGCTTCGCCGATCGCTTTCAGGCGAATCGCTTCGGCGTCGCCCGCAGCTTTCTTCACGCTCGCATTGGCTTGGAGTTCCGAAATGCTCACGCCTTGTTCAGCGCCGACAACCTGTTGCTGAATGTCGGCCACGGCCGTTTCACGCACCAATTGTTTACGTTGTTTCTGTGCGGCTTCCTGGACGGCGTAAGTGCGTTGTTGTTCCTCGGCAATCTTACGATCCGTCTGCGTCTGCATCAGTTCTTTCGGCGGATTGATATCGCCGATTAACGTATCGATCGCCTGCACGTCGTAGCAGAACAGCGCCTTGCGGATATGTTCCGCAGCTTCCTTTTGGCGCTCACTACGGGCGCTCAGGAAATCGAGCACCGTGTAGTTCTGCGCCGAGTTGCGGAAATAGTTCCCGACAATCGGTTGCAGGACGTGATCCACCAGATTCTGCATCGAACCGACTCGTGAGATCACCTTCGGCGCATCGAGGGCGCCGACGTGAATGATCTGCGACACATTAAGGTTGAAGGCGAAACCGTCGCGTGAACGCACCGTAATCGACGACAACTTTGAGTCGTAATTATGCGATTCCGTGCGGCTCGCCCAGTTCAACACGATGTTCGTCGTCGGCACGCGTTCGACTTTCATGACGCGCGTGTTCAACGGATGTTTGCCGGGATACAGCGGCGTGGTCCAAACACCCTTGTGCCCCATGTTCACCAGGTCCCCGTGCTTGAAGTCCACACCGCTGACATCTTCGTGCGCTTTGCCAACGAAGGAGACCACGACACCAACGTAGCCAATCGGTATTTCAATCATGGGCACTTGTTCCACCTGCACAAACCACGGATTCAGATTCCACGTGCCGGACAAAAGAATCTGTTCCTGCAAACCGCGCGAACCGCCACCATCAATGAAGGCCTGCGCATTCTGGAAGTTGTCATGGCCGTCGATTGTATTACCGGCGATCTCTCCCGCGATAATCGGCGTGCCGTCCAGTGTCGTGACAATCCCGACCTGATCGGGTTCCACGCGCGTCAGGCGCAACGCGGCGGGATGCATGCCGTGATGCGGTGCTTCGGCGGAGGTGATTACCGTGAACAATGCCGTGTTAATCCGGTAAGTGCCCGCCGTGAGAATGCCGAGCTGACGGCCTTTTTCGCCGCCGTTCGTGAGAAACTTCCGCGCATCCTGGAAATTGTCGCAATCGACAATCTGCGCGAGAATCCGTTGCGGCGGCATCGGCGAACCGTCCGCGGCGACGACGAGGGCAATTTCACCTTGTGGAACCATCGTCACCGGCATTTTGAAAATACGGTATTGCCATGGCCAATAACCGATGTGCAAACCGGGCGCGAGGGTATCGGCCTGGTAACCGGCTTCACCTGCCAGCGCAATCAACCGTCCCGGCGGCAGATTGTGGGAGGCGAATTTCTTCACAACAATTCCCACCTGCAATTCCCGGATCCAAACGATGCCGAGAAGTTGTGGGACGAAAAACAGCAGGACTAACAGCGTCACTGCTGCGATGACGAATGGAATGGATACCATGGCTAACATTGGGTCTATGTTCATAGGTTTTCTCCTTTCGGGTTGAGCGTCGCGACGGCGTTTGCCTTCGCAACAGGTTGTTCTTCTTCACTTCTCGCAGACGTGCCGCTGAGCGGTGACGCCTGCTTCGACAAATTCCTGAAATGGATCGGGGCAAGCTCCGCCCTGCCCCGTCGCTGCACTTCGCCGCGAAACATGGGAAGCCCAGGGGAAACTAAAGCGGTGATTGCGGCCGCTTGTCGACGGAGCCTGAGCTTCCGTAAAAATTTAGGGATGTGACTGCGATCATGAAAAACCGTGGCAAAAAGCACCGCTCCTGAGGACCGGACTTTGCCAGGCAGAAAACTGCGCGTCATAACACACTCCGATGTCGTGCCCGCTGGTGTTTTATTTGTCGCCACGCCTTTTGAGCGCGCGTACACACCGAGCCGCAACGAGTTTTATAACGGGGTGATCGTGGGGGCCGCGACTTGCGGCTCCAGAGGATCGCCCTTCCAGATGCCTACGAGGTTAGCTGACGGGCTGGGTCCTGAAAGTGACCCGGACAACAGTTACCTGCCATCCTTCGCCCCCTCCGCAGTTTTGCTGCGGATTTTGGTTCCCCCGCATCGTCTCGCAGGAAGGCGAGTCGATTTCGGCTGCAACAATTCCTATGTCTCACAAACCTCACGAGACGTCAACGCGAACCGGTCCATTTGAGGTGTAAAGCCTTGATGATCAGGGAAATCCTTTTACCTGTTTTTCTGCTACCGACGGTGAACCCTCACGGAATAACTTCCTGCAAGTCGTTGGAAATCAAACCCGTTCTAAAAAGAATCTCCGGGTCTTTCTGTTTCAGAAAAACCTGGCGCAGAAAATCTGGAACTTTTTCCGGATCGGAAAAAGTCGGCGGAAAAAATCTGGAGGTTTTTCCGATCCAGAAAAAACCGGCGCGAAAAATCTCCGGCCATTTCTGAAACGAAAAAACCTCGCTCCAAACTGCGCCAGGTTTTTCCGGATCAGCCAAACCTGCCGCCGTTTAACTCCACCTCTTCCTGCTTCGGAAAAATCTCCAGATTTTTGGCGGCGGATTTTTCCGGATCGGAAATGGGTGGAGATTTTAAAAAAGGGTGAATGCCTTTTAAATCCCCTGATTGCCAGAAACGCGATTTCATCTCAGGATAAACCCGCTATGACTCCCGACGGAGAGAAAGATTCGCCCGCGTTCGGACAAAACCCTTTTGCGAATTTAAGTGCGGCCGGCCTCCCACCCGGTCCCGCCGAGGTCGCCAAACCCGAACCGCCGAAGAAAAGTCGTGGTCGCGTCGATATCATCCGACAGAAAGCCGGACGCGGCGGCAAAACGGTCACTGTCATTACAAATTTCGTCGGCATTGGTTTGCCGGAAAAAGAATCGCTCGCGAAAAAGATGCAGAAAGCCTGCGGCTGCGGTGGCACCGTCAAGGAAGGTCACATTGAAATCCAGGGTGATAAACGGGAACAATGCGCACAAATTTTGACCGAGGCGGGCTTTCGCCCTGTCTTCGCGGGGGGCTGATGAGGGAGCCGAAAGAATTTCCTTTTGCGAAGTGTTCTGCTTAATCTCCCGCCGTCGAATGATTCGTTTCAGTAAAACGGTGCGCCCATGGGTTGCAGCTTTTCTCTTACAGCTGCTTTTCGCCCTGCACCTTGGCGCGGTCGAAAAAGAAATTCTCCAGCCGATCCAAACCGATTATTCCGTCAGCGACCCGAAATTCCGGCACTCCATGGATGGCCTCCTCGGCCCACCGCTCGTCAACGGCAACAGGGTCACGACACTGATCAACGGCGTCCAAATTTTTCCCGAAATGCTGAAGGCAATTCGCGGCGCGCAGAAGTCGATCACGTTTGAAACGTATATTTGGTCCAGGGGCAAAGTGAGCCAGGAATTTGCCGACGCCATTTGCGAACGCGCTCGCGCGGGAGTGAAATGTCATGTGATTGTCGACACACTCGGCAGCCTCAAGCTTCCCCGCAAAGTTGTGAACGAAATGCGCGACGCCGGGGTTCGTCTCGTCAAATACGGCCATCCCCACTGGTGGAACATTCTCTTTTTCCTCAACCACCGCGATCATCGGAAAATTCTCGTCGTGGACGGCAAGATTGGTTTCGCCGGTGGCGTGGGCATTCACGACAGTTGGGACGGCAACGCCGAACGCCCCCCGTTGTGGCGCGATACCCATTATAAAATCGAAGGTCCTGCCGTAGGACAGCTCCAGGGTGTTTTCGTGGATAATTGGGTTCGCGAACGCAACCGCGTTTTACAAGGTGCCGATTACTTTCCAGTCCTTCAAACCAACGGCAATTCCGCCGTGCAATGTTTCAAGAGCGGTCCCCGCGATGGTGCGGAAAACGCCCGCATGAATTATCTCATGTCGATCGCCGCGGCCCGCAAATCGATCAAGCTCGAGCATGCGTATTTCGTTCCCGATAAACTTACTGCCAAAGCATTGCTCGACGCGCGCAAGCGGGGCGTCGACGTAAAAATCATCATTCCCGGACCGACCGATTCCGAATTTACCAAGGTGGCGGCGCATTCGCGTTGCAAGGAACTGATGAAGGCAGGCATTCAATTTTACGAATACGAAAAAGCGCAATTTCATTGCAAAGTAATGATCGTCGATGACGTGTGGGTCAGCGCCGGCTCGGTGAACTTCGATCATCGTTCGTTCCGGATTAACGCCGAAAATAATTTCAACGTGTTGGACAAGGAATTCGCGGCGGAACAACTCCGCATTTTCGACGAGGACATCAGCAAGTCGCGCTTGTTGACAATGAAAGATATGCGCTGGGGAATCTTCGGAAAATTATACGCCTGCTTCGCCTCGCTCTTCAGCTCGCAGCTTTAGTCAGGGCTGAATCGATTCGGCTTAAACCATGGATAACCGGAGCCGACATAAATAAGAAATGCGGATTAGTTTCCAGAGGGTGAGCTTTTCAAAGGATATTTTGTTCCATCCGTGTGCATCTGTGTCCGTCAGTGGTTAAATCTTTTTCAAGTGAACGGACTCGTCTTTCGCAGAACACAACGGCAATCACCGTTTCGTCACCTCAAGCCAAGTCTCAACCGTCCCTCAGCTCTTTCCCGCATTTTGAGATGTCATGGTGTGGGTTAGGTTTTCTTAGGAGGTAACTATGAATCCAAACAAAATAGTGCTGCTGGGTGCTGTCACGGCAACGTTAGTGACCGGCTGTTATTCACGCCGGGTTGTTGTCCACGAACATTCCGGTGCCGCACCTGTAGTGACACGCGAAGTTGTGGTCACCGAGGCGCCGCCACCGGCTCGCGTTGAGGTCGTAGGCGCCGCTCCTCGTTCGGGCAGCACGTGGGTGCCTGGATATTGGCGTCGATCAGGTTCAAACTGGGTCTGGGAAAAAGGGCATTGGGAAGCAACGCCGACGGGCTTCAGCACCTACATTCCAGGGCACTGGGAACAACGCGGTGGAAGTTGGGTGTATTACCAGGGATATTGGCGATAATTCGCCACTATTCTTACTAAAGTGACATCGTAACAACGGTGTCACCTTTTTTTTGACTTTATGGCGACTGCCCCATCCGTCCCCTTTCCTGTTTTTAGGACGGAGCCAGAGAGTCTGAAGCTTTCCAGGTATTATTTTTGGAACTATTTCAAAAGAGGAGGTTTTTTTCGGATAGTTCTGGAACTACCCTGAAAAAGGGAGCCAAATTTTAAATAGTTCCGGCGAAACCAACTCCTTTGCAATGATTTGCAGCACGTTGTGGCGTCCACTGGTTTTTAGCCGCTCAGAATCCCAATGACATCCCCTTGCGCCGTCGAGTTCTGTACGAATTACCGCCGGGATGTTGCAGATGCCCAGACCGTCTCGTCCGGACGGTTTCGTTTTGTCTCGGATGATTTTGAACCGAGGGCGAGGTTAAGACGGTGGAAGTTTTGGTTTGAATTGACGGCACGGCGAGAACGCATTCATCCATTTCGGAGTCAACCTCGTATTTTCCCTGATCATTGCGAATTTGCTCGCAACTTGCTTTCGCATAACAAAAAATACGAAGCAATTCACAACGCCTGCGCAGATTCGAGACTGGGTCGCAGGCAAGTTCTTGGCAGTAAACGAACTTAACGAAGCATGCAGTCTCATCCGTATCTATTCTTAACGGTTTTGGCGGGAGCGGCACTGCTGTTCGCTCTTACGCCTCTGCTTCTTGCTCGTCTTTGGGCTAAATTCTTTTCCCCACGCAAACCAGGTCCCAGTAAAAGCGCCGTTTACGAATGCGGGCTGGAATCCAAGCCGACCGGTTGGGTGCAGTTTCGTTCCGACTATTATATCTACGCGATCGTGTTCCTGATCTTCGACGTGGAGACGATCTTCCTGCTTCCGTTCGCGGTCGCGTTCAAGGAGCTGTCGATAGGCGGTTTTGTGGCGATCATGATTTTCCTGTTGTTGCTGGCCGAAGGTCTTGTCTGGGCCTGTATGAAAGGCGTGCTGAAATGGAAGTGACCCATGATTGATGAAGGACTCAAAAGCGAAATGAGCAAGCACGGCGTCTTCACGACGACGGTGCAGGACCTTTACAACTGGGGACGGAAGAGTTCGATCTGGCCGCTGCAATTCGGCCTGGCCTGTTGCGCGATTGAAATGATCGCGGCGTCGATGGCGCGCTTTGATATTTCCCGGTTCGGTGCGGAGGTGTTTCGCCCGTCGCCGCGCCAGGCCGACTTGATGATTGTTGCCGGGACAGTGACAAAAAAAATGGCGCCGCAGGTGGTGCGTCTTTACAACCAGATGCCGGAGCCGAAATACGTTATCGCGATGGGCGCATGCGCCATCTCCGGTGGGCCGTTCAAGGAAGGTTACAACGTCCTGAAAGGGATTGATCGTTATATACCTGTCGACGTGCACATCCCTGGTTGCCCACCGAGACCCGAAGCGTTGCTGCATGCATTGACCACGTTGCAGAAAAAAATCGAGGAAGATGCGCTGCGCGGCGAAAAACGCCCACGTCATCTCCAGGAAAATGCGCCAAGCGAATTTCCCGTGCCCGAATTGGGCGCCCACGACATTACGCCGGCTAAAAATGAAGAGCTTTGGAAACCAGCTCCCGTGATCCGATCCGAATGATGCCGCCACTCGAACAACTCAAAGCACTCGTCGAACAACGCTTCCCCAAAGCGCAGGTGCAGATTGTTCCGAACGGCATTCCCGCGAACGAATCCTCTTTGCTGATTGATCACGAACATGCGGTGGCCATGGCGACGTTCCTCCGCGATGACCCGGAATTGCGGTTCGACTACGCATCCAACGTGACGGGTGTCGACTGGCCGGAGAAAATTACTAAGGAAAAAGTTAAATCCAAAAAGGTTATCGAAGGGGTGGAAAAAGAAGTGGAAGAAACCGTCGAGAAGAAAAGCCCGGCTTACCTGGAAGCAGTTTATCATTTGTATTCGATGGCGTTGCGACATGGGCCGTTGGTGTTGCGGTTGCGCACCCAGGATCGTTCGGAGAAGACGCATGTTCCTTCCCTC
Source organism: uncultured bacterium (assembly GCA_966095605.1). Lineage (GTDB taxonomy): Bacteria > Verrucomicrobiota > Verrucomicrobiia > Limisphaerales > JACDHS01 > CBHWET01. Next base: position 14,378 of record CBHTTJ010000019.1, read on the forward strand.
ACTCCCGTGTGGCGCAGTTGCGAATTCCAGGAACGAGAGGCATATGATCTTTACGGAATTATTTTCGACGGCCATCCCGATCTGCGTCGCATCTTGATGTGGGAAGGCTTCAAAGATTTTCCGATGCGGAAAGATTACGTGGCGCCCGACGATTACGAATACGAACCGACGCCGCACGACGAAGTTTTGGAACGGGCAAAGTGTCATTACCCAGCGCCGCCCGAAGCCCCAACGCCGGAGGTGAAACCGTGATCCCCCGCTCTGATTCCCTCCAGGCCAATGGCGTTGCCGCGACTGGTGATTTTCAACAACCCCAAAAGAATTACTCCGTCACGAAACGAAATGGAGAACTCTCCAGCGATCTATTGGAAGTGGCGATGGGACCGCACCATCCCTCGACGCACGGTGTGTTTCGCATGGACGTGGTGCTTGACGGAGAAAAAATTGTAAAACTCAAGCCGGTGTTCGGCTACCTGCACCGCAATCACGAAAAGATTGCCGAAGGGACGAGTTACCTGGCGTCGATTCCTTACACGGACCGACTCGATTACCTCTGTTCGATGACGAACAACTGGGCATATGCGTTGAGCATCGAAAAGCTCGCCGGATTCCAGGTGCCGGAACGCGCGGAATATATTCGCGTGATCATGGCGGAGCTCACGCGCCTGGTGAATCACTCCTGCCTCGCCGGTTTCTTGATGCAGGACATGGGCGCGATGGGGACGCCCTTGATGTATGCCTTTCGCGAACGCGAAAAGATTCTCGACCTGTTCGAAGCGGCCAGTGGCGCGCGGATGATGTGCAATTTCCTGCGCTTCGGCGGACTGCGCTGTGATCTGCCACGCGGATGGGTGGAAGAAGCGCGCAAGGTCGTGGATGGATTTCCGAAATTCCTGGATGAGTTCGAAGCGTTGCTGAATGACAACGAGATCATTATTTCCCGCTCACAAGGCGTCGGCGTTTTACCGAAAGAATTAGCAGTCAACGCGGGGATTACCGGCCCCATGCTGCGCGCGTGTGGGGTGAATTACGACATTCGCAAGGTGGATAAATACGGCATCTACGATCGTTTCGAGTTCCGCGTGCCGCTCGGCGAGCACGGCGATGTTTACGATCGCTACATGGTGCGCGTGTTGGAAATGCGCGAGTCACTGAAGATTTTGCAGAAAGCTCTCCGTGATATTCACGAAGGCCCGATCGTTGACGCGAAAGCGAAGTCCCGCGGGTTGCGTCCGAAGGCGGGCGAAGCCTATGGGCGCATCGAAGGCCCGAAAGGAGAACTTGGTTTTTACCTGATCAGCGATGGCAGCGGGAATCCGTACCGTTACCGCGTGCGTCCGCCGAGTCTGATTAATTTAACCGTGCTCGAGGACATGTGCCTCGGCCAAACCGTCGCCGACGCCGTGATTATTCTCGGCAGCGTCGACATCGTGCTCGGGGAGGTGGACAGATGAGTTCCATGTTTAAAGTTCGAGGTTCCAATTTTTTGCCCTTTAGCTGCGTGGACGTCTGTCGTGAGACCTTGAACTTTGAACCTGAAACTTTGAACTAACCCATGCTCGGCTCCGGCATCATCAAAGGATTGGTCGAAACGGCGCGCAACTTCGTCGGCAGTTACCAAAGCCGCGAGCGCCTGACGACCGTGCAATATCCCGAGGAGCGCCTCGCGCCAAAGGAGAACGCGCGCAATTTTCCATTCCTTGTTTTCGATGGCGATGATTCGCAGAAAGGTTTGCGCTGCGTCGCCTGCCAGATTTGCGAGAAGGAATGTCCTCCGAAGTGTATTTACATCAATAAGAGCAAGGACAAGAAACCGGATTACATCGGCAAACCGCAGTTTTATCCCGCGACATTCGATATCGATATCTCCGTCTGCATGAGTTGCCAGATCTGCGTGGAAGTTTGTCCCTTCGACGCGATCAAGATGGATAAAGTTTTCGAACTCAGCACCACCGATCGGTTCGATCAATTGCTGTTGCATAAAACAGATCTGGCCAAGCCAAATAAATACTTCCACGAGATTCATCCGACCGAAGCCGACGAAGTCGATAGTCGTCTCGCCCAGGAAAAAGCCAAAGCCGAAGCGAAAGCGAAGGCCGACGCGGAAGCAAAAGCCAAAGCGGCCGCAGCTGCAACGGCGGCGAGCGCAGCTCCAAAACCAGCCGTTCCCGTGAACGGCAACGGTGCAAATGGAACCGGTGCCGCCACGAACGTCACGACAACACCGCCACCACGGGCCGTTCAACCCGCGCCTTCAACCCCACTCACAAAAAGCGAATGAACGGATCTTTCGACCAACTCTTTGTTTCGCTGAAACAGTGGATCGTTTCGTTGTTCCCCTTGTTTGCACGGCCGGTCGTCGGAATTCTTATTAGCATCGCCGCAATCATCGCGGTTTTCGCCTCTTTGTTCGCGATCACGACGATCATGGAGCGGAAGATTCTCGGTCGTATTCAGAACCGCCTGGGCCCGAATCGCGTCGGACCTTTTGGTTTACTCCAACCGGCGGCGGACGGAATAAAGATGCTGACGAAAGAAGATATCGTTCCTTTCGCGGCAGACAAGATTGTGCATTTCCTTGCACCGGTGGTGTTGATCATTCCCGTGGCATTGGCGTTGGCCGTCATTCCTTGCGGTCGCAACATGGCCGCCGTGGATCTGGATTGCGGAATTCTCTTTTTCTTTGCGGTTGGTTCAGCGACGGAGCTCTCGGTCTTCATGGCCGGTTGGTCGAGCCAGAACAAATATTCCCTGGTCGGTGCGATGCGCGCGATCGCCCAGATGATCAGTTACGAACTACCGCTGGTGTTATCGACTGTTTCAGTCCTGATGATTGTCGGCACACTTTCCCTTCCACAGATCGTCGAGGCACAGAGCGGTTACATTTATCAATTCATCCCGCGCTGGCACGTGTTCACGCCGTGGGGATTGGCCGGTTTCATCCTTTTTATGATTGCGGCGACAGCGGAGTCGAACCGTTCGCCCTTCGATCTGCCCGAAGCGGAATCGGAAATTATCGCCGGTTACCTCACGGAATACTCAGGATTTAAATACGCCCTCTTCTTCATGGCGGAATACTGGGGCCTGTTCGCCGTGAGTGGGATGGCGGTAACGTTGTTCCTCGGCGGTTGGAATGCACCGCTGCCCATTCTCGATTGGGTGCCTTCGTGGATCTGGTTCTTTGCCAAATTGAGCGCTCTGATTTTTGGATTCATCTGGATCCGCGGAACGCTGCCGCGCTTGCGACTCGATCAACTGATGGGCTTCGCCTGGAAATTTCTCCTGCCGCTCGCGCTCATTAATATTTTCGTCGCGGCGATCTGGCATTTTACGCGCACGCTGCAGTTCGCCGGCGCTTTGGAGATTCGCTGGCTGATGTGCGCGATCGTGATTGGAATTCCTTACGTCCTGTTGGGTCGTGGTCTCGGTGAACAGAAACCAGCCGAACGTCACTATCATTTCGCAAACAATTGATGCCCTGAAATGGATTTAACGTTTGTCATTATTGCCGTCCTGACACTCGCAAGCGCCATTGCCGCCATGAGTCTGCGCAACCTGGTGCACTGCGCGTTGTGCATGGTCGTGACCTTCGCCGGGATTGCGTTGACCTATTTAAAGTTGAACGCGGAATTTGTCGGGTTCGCGCAGTTGCTCGTTTATGTAGGAGCCGTGGCAATCCTGATTGTTTTCGCCATTCTTCTCACCCGCGGCGACGACGCTAAGCAGGAAGTGCGCTTCGTTTCCAGTTCGACAGTGGTGGGTTTCAGCGTCGTAGCGCTGGTTGGCATTTCTCTTCTCTCCGCGATTCAACATACAAAAATTTTACCCAATCCGTCCGCCGTTGAGCCGCAGGCACCGGTTAAACAAATTGGTGAACAGTTAATGACAAATTACGTGTTGCCGCTGGAGGTGATTGGACTGCTATTAACTGCTGCAATGATTGGTGCGGTCATTATTTCGATGCGGGACAAAGAAACTCTCGAAGGAAGCGCTCTGGAAATTCCCGAGAAGCGCACTCACCGACTGGCGGAATTGGAATCGCACGGTTCGCGCCAGACTACGCTCGTCGTCCCGAAACAATGAATCCATTGTATCAATACTTAATTTTCTCCGCACTGCTGTTCTGCATCGGCCTCGCCGGGGCTCTGCTGCGACGCAACGCCATTTTGGTCTTGATCGGGATCGAATTAATGCTGAACGCGGCGAACCTGAATTTCATCGCGTTCTGGCGTTACGGCCCCAATCCGCAGGCGTTGGGCGGAATTATGTTTGTGATTTTCTCGATCGCGATTGCGGCTGCGGAAGCTGCGGTCGGTCTCGCGTTGATCATTGCAATTTATCGCCATTACAAAACGGCGAACGTGCAGAAAATCGATCGCCTCAAAGGCTGACATGCTTTGGATTGTCAAAAATCTCTGGCTGATTCCGGTGCTGCCACTCCTGGCCGCAGGAGTGATTGCGCTTTGCAAGCAGCCGCGTCGACGTCTCGCCGCGACGCTGGCGATCGGCTCGATGGCATTTTCGTTCCTTCTCTCTTGTTGTGCCTTTGCAGCAACCTTGCACAGCGAAGGTCATGGCCCATTCCGCGAAGTGGTGAATTTCAATTGGTTGCAGTTCGGCACCGCCACGTTGCAACTCGGCTGGGTGCTCGATCCGTTAACCGCCTGCATGCTGGTGATGGTGACGTTTGTTGGGTCGCTGATTTTTATCTACAGCGTTGGCTACATGGCGCATGACGGGAACTTCACCCGTTTCTTCTGTTTCCTGGCTTTGTTCGCTGCGGCAATGCTCGGAATCATTATCGCGAACAACCTCCTCCTGCTGTTCATGTGCTGGGAGTTGGTCGGGCTCGCGTCGTATCTGCTAATCGGTTTCTGGTATCACAAACCGAGCGCAGCCGCTGCGGCCAAGAAGGCGTTTATCACTACGCGGATCGGCGACATCGGATTGTTCCTTGGAATGGTCTGGCTCTATTCCAAAACCGGCACCCTTTCATTCTACGATCACGGCAACGGTTGTTTGGAAGCAACCACCTTGAGCAACGCTTTCCTGCGCGACGCGAGCGTATTGTCGCTCCTTGGAATTTCGCTCCTGATCTTCTGGGGTGCGATGGGCAAATCCGGCCAGGTGCCGCTGCACGTTTGGTTACCCGACGCCATGGAAGGCCCGACGCCCGTCAGCGCTTTGATTCACGCCGCAACGATGGTGGCCGCCGGCGTGTTCCTGGTCGCTCGTGTTTTCCCGTTGATGAAACCAGACTGGCAGGCGTTCGCTGGCCCCAACGCCATGATTTCGCTGGCTCCGCCGGATGCAACGACAGTGATTACGTGGGTAGGCGCCATTACCGCTGTATTCGCCGCATTGATCGCTGTTGCGCAAAACGACATCAAACGCATTCTCGCTTACTCGACCGTTTCCCAACTCGGCTACATGATGATTGGTTTGGGCGTTGGCGGTGTGGCCGTTGGAATGTTTCACCTGATCACTCACGCCTTCTTCAAAGCATTGCTCTTCCTCGGCGCTGGTTCGGTGATCCACGGCTGCCATGAAGAACAAGACATTCGCCGCATGGGCGGTCTGCGCAAGGCAATGCCACTCACCTTCGCCACCTACGCGGTTGGCATGATGGCGCTGTCCGGCGTTCCGTTCCTGTTTTCTGGTTTCTGGAGCAAAGACGAAATTCTTCACTCCGCTTTCCACTGGCCGATTTCCAAAGGACCCTTTGTTCTCGCAGCCCTCGGCGCTTTACTGACGGCATTCTATATGACGCGGCAGGTTTGCTACGTCTTTTTCGGCTCGAGTCGCAGCGAAGATCACGCGCATGAAAGTCCAAAGGTCATGACGATGCCCCTCGTTTTGCTCGCGATTGGAACCATAGCTCTCGGAATTTTCGGCACACCAGCGTGGCCAGCGTTCGAAACTTACATTTCCGGCCATCATACCGGGTTCGACTTTTCCAGGTTACTGGCCGGTGAAACGGTCCTGATCATGGCGGTCTCCATTGGTATCGTCGCCGTGGCGATCCTGGCGGCGTGGCAACTCTATGGTCGGAAGCCAGCGCAACTCGCAGAAGAACTCGATCCGCTGGAACGGGTCAATCGAAACGTCTTTCGCTGGTTGAGCAATCGTTTGTATGTCGACGAGCTGTATGAAGCGACGGTGATTCGCTTCAATCGGATTTTCTCGTCGGTCGCCGATCTGTTCGATCGCGCGATTTGGGGTGGACTCGTTAAAGCCGCTGCTCTTCTTACTCTCGGGGTCGCTCATCTCAATCGAACGATTGACGATCTGTTCATCAATTTTGGTTTCGATGAAAGTTGTCGAAATGTGCGCCGCTCGTCGGGCTTCCTGTCCAATGTACAAGATGGACAGATCCAAAATTACCTCCGCAGCATTGGCGTCGCGTTAGTCGGACTCGTTCTCTTACTGATCTGGGGGTGCCGATGAACAACTCCATTCTCCTCAGCCTTTTAACATTCCTGCCACTGATCGGCGCCGTGATCCTTTTTGCGATCGATGGGAAGGATGCAAAAAATGTGCGTCGCCTGGCATTGGTTTTCAGTTTGCTACCACTGCTGTGTGTCGGGTTGATCTGGAAACAATTTGATATCTCGGTTCAGGGTTTGCAGTTAGTGGAGCGGCACGAATGGATTCCATCGTTGGGCGTAGAATATTTCCTCGGCATCGATGGTCTTGGATTCCTGATGTTGCTGCTTTCGGCCCTTGTGGTTCCATTCGCTTTAACCGCCACTCCACGCGACGTCGCCAACTCTCGTCTTTATTCGGCGTTGTTCCTGTTCCTGCAGGCCGGGTTGTTCGGAACCTTCACTGCGTTGAATTTCTTCCACTGGTTTATTTTCTGGGAGCTGAGTCTTATCCCGGCTTTCTTCCTGATTAAATTGTGGGGTGGGCCTGAACGCACGCGTACCGCTTATCAATTCTTTGTCTACACCATGGTTGGCAGCGTCACGTTGCTATTGGCCTTTCTCGCGATCTTCGCGGCGACCGGCACGCTGGATTTTATTAAACTATCTGAGCTGGCCCACTCCGATGGATTAACCTCCGCGTTCACCGCGAAATTAACCTGGGCGAAACTGACGCCGAGCGGACTGACGATGCTGATCTTCATTGGCGCGTTACTTGGCTTCGCTGTTAAAGTTCCGTTAATCCCTTTCCATACCTGGTTGCCCGCCGCATATACCGAAGCCCCCAGCAGCACGTCGATGGTGCTGACCGGTGTGATGTCGAAGATGGGCGTTTACGGGTTTCTTCGCATCCTGCTCCCGATCTTTCCTGAACAAATGCGAGTCGCCTTGACTCCGCTGCTCTGGTTGGCCGTCGCGACGATAATCTTTTCCGCCTACGCCGCATTTGCGCAAAAAGATCTCAAGCGCATGGTGGCCTATTCATCGATCAACCACCTTGGTTACTGTCTGCTCGGATTGTTCGCCGCCGCAAAGTTCACCTCCGGCGATTTGTTCAACGAAAAAGCCGCCGCGCTCAACGGCGTCATCCTGCAAATGTTCAATCACGGAATCACCGCCTCCGCACTGTTTTGTTTCGTCGGTTTCATCGAACAACGCAGCGGCGGCTTGCGTGGCCTCGAAGATTTTGGCGGTCTGCGGAAACTGGCGCCGGTTTTCTGCGGATTGATGGGCATAACGGTTTTCTCCTCGCTCGGACTACCGGGATTGAATGGATTCGTCGGCGAGTTCCTGATTTTCAAAGGCGCCTTCTCACTGACCGCGTGGGCGGCCTGCATTGCCGCAGTCGGACTCCTGATCACCGCCCTCTTTTTACTGACGATCCTGCAACGCGTCTTCACCGGTCCGGTGAAACCAAAGTGGAGCAACTGGAAAGATTTAACGACCGCAGAACGTTTAACCGTGCTGCCGATGATCGCGATCATGTTTGTCGTGGGAATCTTCCCGCAAACGTTGGTCGCTGTCATCAACCCGACGGTGATGCAAATCGTTCAACACCTGAAATAATATGCTCGCGTGGACCGTTTACATTTCGTTTCTCGGGGCGGCGCTGGTCATGATGCTGCCGGCGGGGAATCTTCGCGTCATCCGGGCGACCGCGATGCTCAGTGCGGTGATCGGATTGATTCTGGGTTTCTCGGGCATCACGCAACATCACGCGGGCGACCTGACCACCGTGACGAAGCTGAACTGGATTCCACAATTGGGAGTCAGCTATCACTTCGCGGCTGATGGCATCAGTCTGACACTGGTTTTACTAACAGGCATTGCCGCCGTCTGTGGAATCCTCTTCTCCTGGAACATCGAACATCGTGCCAAGGAATTCTTTGCGTTTTATCTCACGCTCATCGGCGGTGTTTACGGAGTGTTTCTGAGCTTCGACTTGTTCCTGCTCTTCGTTTTCTACGAAATCGCGATCGTGCCGAAATATTTCCTGATCGCGATCTGGGGTTCAACGCGTCGCGAGTATGGGGCCATGAAACTGGCGCTCTACTCTTTTGTCGGAAGTGCGATGGTGTTGGTCGGAATCATCGCCGCTTACATTGTCGCCGGAGCAAAAACCTTCGATTTGATCGAGCTCGCCAAATATCCATTTCCGGCGCACTTCCAATATTGGGCGTTCCCGCTCGTATTCATTGGCTTCGCCATTCTCGCCGGATTGTGGCCGTTTCATACGTGGGCACCAACCGGTCACGTCGCCGCCCCAACAGCGGCTTCGATGCTACTCGCGGGTGTGGTGATGAAACTCGGTGCTTACGGAGCATTGCGCGTTGCCATGACGCTATTTCCCGAAGGACTTGCCGCCTGGCGCGATGTCATTGCGCTCCTTGCGGTCATTGGGATTGTTTACGGTGCAACCGTCGCCCTGGTGCAACGCGACTTTAAATTTGTCATCGGTTACTCCAGCGTCAGTCACATGGGATTTGTGCTCCTGGGACTAATGACTCTTTCCCAAATCGGTTTGAGCGGCGCGGTGCTGCAAATGTTTTCGCATGGCATCATCGCTGGACTGCTCTTTGCGGTCGTCGGGCGAATGGTTTACGAACGCGCTCACACCCGCGAACTCGCAGTGCTACAGGGAATGAATCTCAGCAAAGCGATCCCATTCGCCGCCGTGACATTTGTCATCGCCAGCGTGGCATCAATGGGGCTGCCAGGCTTTAGCGGCTTTGTTGCTGAGCTCCAGGTCCTGATCGGCGCGTGGCAGACGTTCCCGGGTTTCGCGCTCTTGGCCGGCCTGGGAATCCTGATCGGCGTTGCCTATACCTTGCGCGCCGTGGTGAAAGGTTTCTTTGCGGAACGCGAAGTGGTGGGCGCTCACGAACATCATGCTGAACCGTTGCCGCCTATCTCTGTTCCCGAACGCATTGGCGCGGCCATCCTGATTACCGCCACAATCGTCATCGGCATCTTCCCTCGTCTTTTGTTGGATGTCATCACGCCGAGCTTGAATTCCGAGCTGATGCAAGGTTTGTGGAAAGGAGTGGTGCGATGAACTTCGATTACGCCCAGATCTTCGCGAGTGTTTTTCCGGAGACGATCGTCGTCATCACGGCTTTCCTCGTGCTGCTGCTCGACTTCGCCGCGCTGCGCGAACTATCTCCAAAGGTTCGCACCTCGTTGTTGGCTGGCTTCTCCACTGCTGGATGTCTGTTTGCGATCGTGTGGTTGGGAATGCATCACTCGAAAGTTCAGCTCAGCGACGCGCTCTTCGTCGTCAACCCGCTCGCACAATTGGTGAAGCAGATCATTCTCGCGCTGACGATCTTCACCGCGTTCATTTCCGTTCAATCCAATTTCACCAAACATCTCGGCGAATACTTTATTCTCCTGCTCCTCGCCACCGCGGGAATGATGTTCCTTGTCAGCGCGGAAAATGTTCTGGGCATCTTTGTCGCCCTGGAACTGATCAGCCTGTCCCTTTACGTCCTCACGGCCTTCAAGAAAGAGAGCGTTTTCTCAGCAGAAGGTGCGTTGAAGTATTTCCTCTTCGGCGGAATGTCCGCGGCATTTACGTTGTTTGGATTAAGTCTTCTCTATGGAGTGACCGGCGAACTGAACCTGAGCCAGATCGCAGTGAAGCTGGCGGGAAAAACAAGCGATCCGCTCTTTTATGTCGCGCTCGTGATGACCGTGGTCGGCTTTGGTTTCAAAGTCGCCGCGGCTCCATTCCATGCGTGGGCACCCGATGCGTATCAAGGTTCTCCGACGCCCGTCACCTCGTTCATCGCCGCTGGTTCCAAAGTCGCCAGCTTCTTCATCCTCGGCAAAATCATGTTGGTTGGGTTCGCGGGTGCCGAAGGCAGTGCGGCCTGGTTGCACTACGTTTCCGGATGGACACCCACACTTGCCATTATCGCAGCACTATCCGTGGTCATCGGCAATCTCGCCGCGATTTCACAAAAGAGCGTGAAACGTCTGCTCGCCTATTCCGCCGTCGCACACGCGGGCTACGCTTTGCTGGGAATCCTGACCAACAATCAGCAGGGATTTGCTTCATTGATTTATTACGTGGCGACGTATGGACTGACGACGATCGGAGCACTCGGGGTCGTAGCGGCCGTTGAACATTCGGTCGGTGAAAACCTTTCCGACTTCGCGGGATTGAGTCGGCGTGCGCCCGTGCTTTCTCTTTGCATGATGATTTTCATGCTTTCGCTTGCTGGCATTCCTCCCCTCGCAGGATTCTTCGGCAAGTTTTACGTCTTCACTTCAGCGGTGCAACTGGGAGCCAGCAATCTTGGACTGCTCTGGCTGGTGATCCTCGCCATCGCCATGAGCGCAGTCTCACTTTATTACTACCTGCAAGTCCTCAAGCAGATTTACGTGGTGGAATCATCCGACAAATCGCCGGTTCCCGTCGCGATGCCGACCCAAGTCGTTATCGTCTCGCTGGCAATCGCCGTCATTCTCCTTGGATGTTTGCCCAACCTCCTCGTCGGCCGAATTCTGGCAGCGCTGGCGATCGGTTAAAAAGAAAAAGCCATCGGTCCAATTAACGTCACTTTCACGTCGGTGACTTGTTCCGGTGATTGATTCGCGCCGAGGTCATTGAAGCCAAACTTCATCCAACGCTGATCCAGCGGATCCAGTTGCATACACAATTCCCGGTAAACATCCGTATTCGTTTTGCGAAGAAGGTCGAACTTCGTCAGTGGCAACGAACCACTGGGCATCCAAACGAATAACCTCCAACCTTTACATTAAAAGTTTTACTGATAGAAACGATCGGCTTTTTCAATTTTGCACTGTCGCCCCAACGACGGCTTCTTATCCCCAGGCAGTGCAGGGAGTTGATTGAACCTGGGCAGCCACGGCTGGCCATGCGCGTTTCGGAGTGATAGTCGCTCTGTCGTGCCTCAAATCGGAAAATCACAAGCTATATGAAAAACATTGGGAGGGTGACCTATGTCCTGTTCACCGTCGTCGCATGCGCACTGTTCCCTTCAATTGCCCACGCGCAACTCACCACCGGAAGCGCACTCCGGTTTAATGGCAACAACTCAAAAGTGATCGTCAACAACGCGCCGGATCTTTCCAACAAATCGTTCACCATCGAATTCTGGGCCCGCCGGTTCAGTGGAAATCGATCGGATTATTTTGTGACCCAGGGAACCACCCTCGCCGACAATAATTATCTGCATATCGGTTTCCGTTCCGAAAACACGTTCACCTTTGCTTTTTGGAACAACGACCTCAATACGGGGGCGGACATGGATCAGGGCTGGCATCACTGGGCTTGTACGTTTAATAGCGCCAATCGGAACCGAATCATTTATCGCGATGGCCAGATCGTCGGCAATGACACGGCCACGGTCAACTTTCAGGGCACTGGAACGATGGCATTGGGTGGCGGAGCCGGACCTCTGGACGGTGCCGTCGCCGGGATGATGGATGATGTTCGCGTCTGGAACGTCGTAAGGACCCAGTCGGAAATTCAGACCAATATGAGCATCGCGCTGACTGGAAGTGAAAGCGGCCTGCTTAGTTACTGGAAATTCGACGAAGGGAGCGGCACCACGGTGAATGATTCCGCGGGCGGCGATAACACCGGCACGTTCCTGAACAGTCCAACGTGGGGAACGACCGCGATGAATTACGGCATCGCCTTCGACGGCAGCAACGATTACGTCAGTGTCGCGAATGAATCGTCCTTTGATTTTACCAATGCTTGCACCATCGAGGCGTGGATCAAAGTCGATGCGTTCACCGTCGATTGGCAGTCGATTGTGACCAAAGGCGACACCTCATGGCGTTTGCATCGGGATGCCGGCAACAATGGCGTCGCTTTCGGCACAACCGGTCTCAGCAACCAGGACCTGTCGGGCACGCGCAATGTTAATGACGGGCGATGGCATCATGTCGCGGGTGTGTACGACGGCAGCACGAAATACCTTTACGTCGACGGCATGCTCGATGTGTCACTCCCCGCCACAGGAACCATTGCCAACAACAACATGCTCGTGAACATCGGAGCGAACAGTGAGGTGGCCGGTCGTAACTGGAATGGAGCGATCGATGAAGTGCGTGTCTGGAACATTGCGCGGAGCGCCAGCCAGATTTCCCAGAACATGTATACATTTTTGGCCGGCACCGAATCCGGTTTGATTGGTTATTGGCGCTTCAGCGAAGGCGGCGGCACGATTGCTTTTGATTCCGCTGTCGCCGGAGGCAATAACGACGGAACGTTGATGGATGGGGCGACAGAGGGGAATGGACCGACCTGGCCGTTTTCGTCCTTCGTGGTGAAAAACTACAACGACAGCGGTGCAGGTTCGTTGCGACAAGCCATTCTGGACATCAACTCGGCGGGCAGCGGGATCGTCGATGCACAAAGTCTTTCTGGAACGATCAACCTTTCCAGTTCACTGCCGATGATCACCGGCAGCATGACGTTTCTTGGTTCGACGAATCTGACGGTGAGTGGCAACAACCTCTACCGTGTTTTTTCGGTGAACTCGTATCCGCGTAGTTTGCTCTTCAGCAAGTTGGTCATCGCGAACGGAAAAGCCCAGGGCGGCAGCGCTTCGCTCGGTGGAGGCGGTGGGGGCGCGGGACTCGGCGGAGGTGTGTTCATCAATTCTGGAAACGTCGTGCTGAGTGACGTTCGTTTTTCCGGTAACAGTGCGATCGGTGGTAACGGTGGGAGCAAGGGACCTACCGGCAGCGCTTCCAGCGGCGGTGGCGGCATGGGCGGCAATAGCGCTACTGGTGACACCATTAACGGTGGCGGTGGAGGCGGACTGACCGGAGCGGCCACAGTCGGAGCGGGCGGAGGTCCATCCGGTGGAGCGGCCGGCGTTTCTCCAACCAATAACGGTGGCGATGGCGATGCGAGTGTCGGCGGCGGCGGTGGTGGTGGCCGTTCTCCCAGTGGCAATGGCGGCGCGGGCGGATTAGGCGGTGGTGGTGGTGGCGCCGGAGGTGATAGCGGTTTTAGTGGTTCAATCGGTGGCAGAGGAGGAAACGGAGGATTCGGTGGCGGTGGTGGCGGCTCGGGGATTTCCGATTTCACGTTGCAGGGCCGCCGTGGTGGTAACGGTGGCTTCGGTGGTGGAGCGGGAGGTAACACCGGGAACCTTTCTGAAACTGGTGCCTTGCCCGGATTCGGCGGCGGCGGCAGTACGACGGGTCCACAAGCCAATGACCGTGGCGCGGGAGGTGGCGGCGCTGGCCTCGGTGCAAATATTTTTGTTCGCTCCGATAATAATGCTTCGCTGACGCTGATTGATTGCACGATCGCCGCAGGGTCAGTCGCCGGTGGAACTGGCGGCACGGGCGCTAGTGGCGGGATGGGGGCTGGCACCAGTTTCTTTACGATTAACGGGAATACCGATATCACGGTCAACTCCGGCCGAACAGAAACCATTGCGGGAACGATTGCGGCGACGAATACGACGGGTTTAAACAAGTATGGAAGTGGCACCCTGGTTCTCGCTTCGACGGCGGTGGTGCCAGGAACGATTACTGTCAACGCCGGGACCTTGCAGGCGGATGGAAACATTACCAGTAACTTTGTGCTCAACGCGGGAACGACGGTGTCTGGATCAGGAACTGTGGCGACGCTTAACATCGGCGCATCGACCACCGTTTCTCCCGGCAATGGCATCGGCACTTTGAATGCCACGAATTCGACCTGGAGCGGCGCGGGTAATTACAACTGGCAACTCTACAATGCCTCCGGAACGGCGGGTAATGGTTGGGATTTACTCTTCGTCAACGGCAACTTGAATCTCTCCTCCGCCAGTGCGTTCAAGATCAATCTCTGGACACTCGCTGCTCCGGGAATAAATGGGGTGTCGCCGCTGTTCGACGCAAATTCCGATTACAGCTGGCCCATCGCGCGAGTCACCGGCAGCATTGTTGGTTTCAATGCCGCCAACTTTACCATCGTGACCAATGTGTCCAACGGAACGAGCGGTTTTGCCAATGCTACTTTTGGTGGAAAGTTCTCGCTCCAGGTCGTGGGTAAAGAACTACTTCTGGTTTACGTTGCGCCCCCATCGATTACCACATTGGCGGCAACGAATGTGACGGATGTCAGCGGCTGGTTCAATGGGACGGTGAATCCGAAAACATTATCCACGACGGTCTATTTCGAATTCGGCACCACCACGAATTATGGCAGCCAGACAGCTCCGCTTTCCGCGGGAAATGGTTCCAGCCCCGTTGGCTTCACCCAATCTGTGAGCAATCTATTTAGCGGTATCGTTTATCATTATCGCGCCGTCGCGACTTTCAGCAGTGGTACTAATTTTGGTGCGGACAGGACGCTGACCACGCTGCAAACGGCGGTAACATTGCCCGCCACGAGTGTGACGACCACGAGCGCCGTGTTGAATGCGAAAATCAATTTGGCGGTTCGGAATGCTTATTTTCAATATTGGCCAACCGCCGGGGGCGCCACGAATACGACGGCTGTTGGCTCGACTGATAGTCCGTCTGGATTGGTCTTTACCGCTCCGAGTAACCAGCATATCTACGTGACCAACCCCGTTGCTCCGGTGGGCAATTCGTCTTACACGATTGAGGCCTGGGTGAGACCGAGTATCATGGGAACCTACGGCATTATAGGTTGGGGAAATTATGGGGGGAGCAACCAGGCGAACGCTCTCCGGCTTTCCGCCAATGGCATTGTGAATTACTGGGGAACCGGTTCCCAGATTTCAGCTGTCACGGGAGATATCACGGCCAAATGGCATCACATCGCCGCTTCCTATGACGGAGCAAATCGCTTTCTCTATCTCGACGGCGCGCTCGTTGCCAGTAATTCGGCTTCAGGTTTATCGGTTTCGACGGCGTCGAATCTGACGCTCGCAAAAACCGGCTTCAACGAATACTTCTGGGGCAGCATGGATGACGTGCGGGTCTGGAGCGTTTGCCGGTCGCAGGCAGACATCACCAACCACATGTATCTCGTCTTGAACGGTTCCGAATCCGGATTGATCAGTTACTGGAAGTTTGACGAAGGCTCGGGAGGAGCGATAACGGATTCCTCGGGCCATAGTGGTACGGGCTATCTGCAAAACTTCCCGATTTGGCAAGGTGGCGCTCCGACCAGTGTTGGTGCGAACCTTTTCGCCAATGCCAACGGCCTCTCACCGGGCGTCAATTATTCCTTCCGCATTGTCGCGGTGTATGACACCGGCACACTCACCGGTTCGAACCTGACCTTTCACACCATCGGTGCCAACGCGAATCTCTCCGCCATCGTTCCGAGTCTGGGAACGCTGACGCCGTCGTTCAGTTCCAATATCACGAGTTATGCAGTGACTGTGGCGAACACGAACGCGAATATCTCTATCGCCGCAACGAACGCCGATGCTTTCGCTTCGGTGCAGGTCGGCGTTGGCAATCCGTATATTCCTTCGGCGGATTCGAGATCGTTCTCGCTGAGCTTTGGATCGAATCCCATCACGATCACTGGGAAAGCAGAAAACGGTGTGACGACGAAAGGTTATAACGTGACCGTAACACGCCCGTTCGGCACCAATGTTAATCTCTCGAACCTCACCCTCAGTGCCGGGACTCTTACGCCGACGTTTAATTCGTCCACGTACGTCTACAGCGCCTCGGTGGGAGGTTTGTCGTCCAATGTGTTGATCACAGCGACTGCGGTTGATCCGTATGCGTCGATCCGGATCAATAGCGGTTCGACAACGACCGGCACGAATGCCGCGAACGTGGCGGTTGCCCTTGGCACGAACACGATCCCGGTGGTTGTGCAATCGCAGGATGCCGTATCCACCAAAACGAACCTCATTACAATTATCCGTGCGGACGCTCCTTTGGTGGTGACACTCGCGGCGAGTAACGTGGTTTCTGATAGCGCCCTCTTGAACGGCACCGTGAATCCGCAGGGCGCCGCGACCCTGGCGATATTTAAATGGGGAACGACGACGAACATGAACCAAACCACCACGTCGCAGAATATTCCCGCGGGTACGAATACTGTGGCCATAACTCAATCGCTGACATCGCTCATTCCGAACACAACAAATTATTTTCAACTCATTGCCAGCAACAGCCAGGGAATTGTCACCGGCAATATGCTCTCCTTTGTCACTCCTGGTCCACTTGCGATCACGAGCATTACACGACAGGGAAATGGAACTGTTCTCCTTGAGTTCAACGCCACCACTGCGGGATTGAGCTACACCTTGCAAGGTTCCACCAACCTGGCGGATTGGCCGTCGATTACCAACTGGCCCACCGTCGTGAGCAATCAGTTCAACTTCATGGACATGGACGCCACCAATTATCCGCTGCGATACTATCGGTTAAAGAATCCCTAGAACCGGTTTCATAAGCAGGAAGGCGCGCGTTGCCGAAGCCCAGGAAAGGCCGCCGTAAATTGATCCGCCCTGTGAGCATGAGACAAACCGACAGGAGAAAGGAAACGGAAGAACCACGGAATACGCAGAATACACAGAAGAGGGAGGAATCTGGAGTTCCCTCTTTTTCTGCGTATTCTGTGTATTCCGTGGTTTTAAATTCTCTTCCATTCCACCGTCCACTCAATGCCATACTTGTCCCTGAACATGGCGAAGTAGGTTCCCCAGGGACTTTCCGCCATGGGCATTTCAACGGTCCCGCCCGCTGAAAGTCCGTTAAAAATCCTCTCTGCTTCTTCTTTGCTGTCTGTTGTAACCGCGATCTTGGATCTATTTTCGTTTTCGTTGACTCGTCCCATGCTTTCGGGGACGTCATTTGCGATCAAGACGTTGTTACCGATCGGCAGAGCAATGCGCATGATTTTATTTGCCTCATTTTCAGGGACTGGAGACTCGGCGCTGGCTATGTCTTTGAAACGAGTAATACCCGCGAATTCCCCGCCAAAAACAGATTTGTAAAAGGTAAACGCTTCTTCGGCATTTCCGTTGAAGTTAATGTAGGGATTTATCGTTGGCATATTTATTATCTTTGCACAAAGGCCACAGGGGCTGACCATAAAATGCAACCGCCGCGAGCTCTAGTGTAAATACTAAGCCGGAGCTATGTAGAAGGTGAGACACGAATTAGCACGAATTTTTCGGAAGAGGAAGGTGCGAGCTTCTTTTTCCGCCGTGGAAAATTCCCTCAACTCGGTTCTGCTCCAATTTTCCGTCGTGAAAAAAGTCTCCATCCGTCGTCTGGACCGATTTTCCGGCGCGGGAAAATGGGGTAACTCGCGGCTGGACCATTTTTCCGTGACGGAAAAACGGGTAACCCGCGGGTTGGACCAATTTCCCGTCGCAAAAAATTCCGGAAACTCGGCTCGGTAGCTATTTTCCGTCATCGGAAAAGGCGACAGCTGGCGTCTGGACGACTTCGTTTTCGCGGGGACGAGGCCTATCTCGCGGGTTACCCTGTTTCCGGGCGCAAAATGGCAGGTTTTCCGCGGTTGGACGACTTTCCCGGCGCGGAATTTTCGTCCAGACGACGGTTGGACGGTTTTCCGACGACGGAAAGTTCGTCCAACCCGGATTTTCACCCCTTTTTTTGGCGGGAAAGAGCTCCAGCTCACGGTTGTCGGAATTTTTTGCGACGGAATTTTGGTGCGGAAGACGGTTGGAAAAGTTTTCCGGTTCCGGGAATTGGACCTATCCCGCGGGATATCTTTCTGGCGGAGGTTGTGGTTCAGCGCTTTGCGTCGAATGTTCAAAGTTTAAGGTTCAAAGGTCAAAGTTTTCGGAGGAGGGAAGTTTCAGGAAGCATGCCAAACAATTTACGATGTACGATTGGCGATTGACGCACGGATCGGAAAGGAAAGACACGATCCCGCCGCGGCGGGACGAATTAACACGAATTTTTCGGAAGAAGGAAAAGGTAATCGTTTCTTGCTCTATTACACGAGATGGCCAGAGCGATTGTCAGAGGTTAAGAAGCGACCGGAGTTGAGTTTAAATTCGCGGAAATTCGTGTCTCAACTGAGCCGTTCATTCCAGATCGTTTTTCCGTTCACGCAAAAATTGATAAGCAATCAGCAAGATCCGCCGAGGCGCGTGGGAGACCCCGATTTAACGTTTGGAAAATAAAGCGGACGCCGTGAATTCATCCAATTTCTCAACCCTGGACGGCAACGAAGCGACAGCTTCAGTCGCTTACCGTCTCAGCGAAACCATCGCCATCTATCCCATCACACCGTCGTCGGCGATGGCGGAGTCGTGTGACGAATGGTCTTCCCAACAAAAACCAAATCTCTGGGGCTGCGTGCCGCGCGTGGTGGAGATGCAATCGGAAGCCGGCGCAGCAGGTGCGGTCCACGGGATGTTGCAGACGGGAGCGATGAGCACAACGTTCACGGCGTCGCAGGGGCTGCTGTTGATGATCCCGAACATGTACAAGATCGCAGGAGAACTCCTGCCGTTCTGCATGCACGTCACGGCACGGACGGTGGCCACTCATGCTCTTTCTATTTTCGGTGATCAATCCGACGTGATGGCATGTCGACAGACCGGGTTTGCGATGCTCGCTTCCGGTTCGGTCCAGGAGGCGCATGACCTGGCCTGTATCGCGCATTCCACCACGTTGAAATCGCGTGTGCCGTTCATGCATTTCTTCGACGGATTCCGCACCTCACACGAGGTGGCCAAGATTGAAATGCTTGAGGACTCGCATCTTCGTGAAATGATTGATGAAAACGCGGTGCGCGCGTTTCGTCAGCATGCCCTCACGCCGGACCATCCACAGGTTCGTGGCACGGCGCAGAATCCGGACGTTTTCTTCCAGGCACGCGAAGCCTGCAACGCCTATTACGATCGTGTCCCGAACATCGTCCAGGAGGAAATGGATCACTTCGCGAAGTTGACCGGTCGCCGCTACAAACTATTCGATTACGTCGGTCATCCGCACGCGGAGCGAGTCATTGTCATCATCGGATCTGGCGGCGATACGGCGGAGGAAACGGCGAATTGGCTGAATCACCACGGCGAGAGAGTCGGCGTGCTCAAGGTCCATTTGTACCGGCCTTTCTCGATCAAACATTTTGTCGAAGTCCTTCCTTCAACCACACGTCGTATCGCGGTGCTGGATCGGACCAAAGAATCCGGAGCGATCGGTGAACCGCTATACCTCGATGTTGTGGCGGCGCTGCGCGAAGCCTACGACACCGGGCTTGCTTCTTTCGACGTCGAGCTGCAGGTGGTGGGAGGTCGTTACGGACTTTCATCCAAGGAATTCAACCCCGCGATGGTCAAGGCGGTCTTTGACGAGTTGAAGAAACGGACGCCGAAAAATCATTTCACGATTGGGATCGTCGATGATGTGACACATCGTTCCTTGCCGTTTGATTCTGCTTTTGACATTGAACCGAACGAGGTGGTACGTGCGGTTTTCTTTGGACTCGGCGCGGATGGGACCGTTGGTGCAAATAAGAATTCGATCAAAATCATCGGCGAAGAAACGGATCATTACGCTCAGGGCTATTTCGTTTACGACTCCAAGAAGTCCGGGGCGATCACGATCTCGCATCTTCGTTTCGGGCCGCATCCGATCAAGTCCTCCTACCTCGTCAAGCGCGCCAACTTTGTGGCGTGTCATCAATGGCCGTTCCTCGATCGCTACGATGTTTTGGACTATGCCGGTGAAGGCGCGGTGTTCCTCCTTAATTCCATCTATGCGCCTGGCGACGTTTGGAAATATCTCTCCGCCGAAGTTCAGCAGAAGATCATCGAGCGAGATTTAAAATTCTACGTCATCGATGCGTATAAAGTGGCGAAGGCTGCGGGGATGGGCGGACGAATCAACACGATCATGCAGACCTGCTTCTTTGCGATATCCGGAGTTTTGCCGCGCGAAGAAGCGATTGCCCAGATCAAGAAAGCGATTCGGAAGACTTACACCAAAAAGGGCGAAGAAGTGGTGCAGAAGAATTTCACGGCCGTTGATCAGACCCTGGCGGCCCTGCATGAAGTCAAAGTTCCGACCAGTGCGAACGCCGTCCGTCACATGCCTCCGGTTGTTCCGAAGGAGGCTCCGAGTTTTGTACAACGAGTCACCAGCGTGATGCTCGCGAACAAGGGCGATTTGTTGCCGGTGAGCGCGTTCCCGGTTGATGGAACCTGGCCGACGGGAACGACGCGTTGGGAAAAGCGGGCGATTGCACTGGAAGTTCCGGAATGGGATTCAGCCCTTTGCATTCAATGCAACAAATGCACGCTCGTCTGTCCACATGCCGCGATCCGCGCGAAATTCTATCCCGCGGGCCACGTCGCCGAATCTCCCGATGGCTTCAAGTCGGTGGACTTTCGTTCCAACGAATTCAAAGGGATGAAGTATACGATCCAGGTGGCTCCCGAGGATTGCACGGGTTGCAATCTCTGTATCGCGGTTTGCCCTGCCAAATCGAAGACTGACCCGACACATCGCGCGATCAACATGGTGCCAATGGAATCGGTGCGCGAAAAGGAACGGGAAAACTTCAAATTTTTCCTGAGCCTGCCGACGCCGGATCGCACAAAAATGGACATCAGCGTTAAAGGATCGCAATTCCTCGAGCCACTCATGGAATTTTCCGGCGCGTGCTCGGGATGCGGCGAAACGCCTTACATCAAACTGCTCACGCAAATGTTTGGCGATCGGTCGCTCATTGCCAACGCCACCGGGTGTTCTTCCATTTACGGCGGCAATCTTCCGACAACACCTTACACGAAGAACCGCGACGGACGCGGACCGGCGTGGTCCAATTCGCTGTTCGAAGACAATGCCGAATATGGGTTCGGCCAACATATCGGCGTCGAAAAACACACGCAACATGCGCGTCAGCTGGTGGAAAAGTTTGCCTCACAAGTGGGGCAGGATCTGGCGGATCAATTGTTGACCTGCAAACAAAACACCGAGATTGAAATCGCGGCGCAACGTGAGCGCGTGAAAGAACTGCGAACCCGTTTACTCAAAATTGATTCGTTGGATACGGAGCGGCTCTTATTTCTCGCCGATTATCTGGTGAAGAAAACCACATGGATCGTTGGCGGCGACGGCTGGGCTTACGATATTGGTTTCGGCGGGCTCGACCACGTTATCGCGATGAACCCCGACGTGAATATTCTGATCCTGGATACTGAGGTTTATTCCAACACGGGTGGACAACAATCGAAATCCACACCGATTGACGCGGGGGCGAAGTTTGCCGTAGCGGGTAAACGCAATTCGAAGAAAGATCTTGGGCTGATCGCGATGAGCTATGGAACAGCTTACGTCGCGCAGGTCGCGTTGGGCGCGAAGGATTCCCAGACCATCAAAGCCTTTGAAGAAGCAGAATCGTATAACGGGACCTCGATCATTATCGCTTACAGCCCTTGTATTGCTCATGGTTATCCGTTGGGCTCCGGGCTTGAACAGCAAAAACTTGCCGTCGACACGGGCTATTGGCCGCTCTACCGGTTTGATCCTCGCCGGGCTGCCGCGGGAGAACCCGGTCTGAAGCTGGATTCACCGGCCCCCAAAGTTCCGCTCGAAAAATTCTGGGCCAATGAAACTCGCTTTCAGGTGCTTTCCAGCAAGAGCCCTGAACTGAGCCAACAAATCCTTGAAGCAGCGCAGGTCGAAATCGGAAAACGTTATGCAAAATACGAACAATTGGCGGGCGTTCGGTCGACGGGGTCCAGGACGACCGTGACCGCATAAAGGATCCGGGCCGGGGAAAGAACGGGAAGGTTCAACCTTTACTCCAGGGAACGAATACCTAATCTTCGGCAGCATTCCCGTATCCGCGGGCAGTTTAGGAACCATGAATTTCTTTCCAGTTCGTTTAAAACAGATTTTCCCCAATCGATTTCCGCTGATCCTGATCCATACCGCTTTGGTTCTTGTCAGCGCATATGTGCTCACCGGGTGTGTTTCCTCACAAAAGGAATCCACGAAATTCAAGAGCTACGTCCTGGATTACAAAACACCCGTCAATTCCGAGCTTCAGCGAAAAGTGGAAAAGATCGATACCGATCTGCGCGCGAAGTACGGCTTTGGCACCAACTTCTCCGCTGTCGGCGTTCTTGATTTGAACACGTTGCGGCTGGCGCTGGTGAACCCGGATCAGGGCGATTATGCAGCCAGCGTTGCGAAAGTCGGAATTCTTCTCGCTTACTTTCAGCTCCATCCGGATGCCGCAACTAATCTGGATCCCCAGACCCGCCATGAGCTGGGTATGATGGCGAAGATTTCCAACAACGAGATGGCCGCGAAATTTTCCAGGGAAATGGGACTGAAGGAAATTCAGAAGGTTCTCAATTCGTACGGTCTTTACGATAAAGATCACGGCGGCGGCATCTGGGTGGGGCGTCATTACGGGAAAAGCGACGAACGCATTGGAGATCCCGTCGGCGACAATTCCCATGCGGCCACAGTCCGGCAATTGATGCGCTATTTCCTCTGGCTCGAGCAGGGCAAGCTGGTTTCGCCTCAAGCATCGAAGACCATGCGGGAGATTTTTGAATCACCTGACCTGCCGCACGACGACATTAAATTTGTGAAAGGCCTTTCGGATCGCGACGTACACATCATCCGCAAATGGGGTTCCTGGCAGAATTGGTTGCACGACAGCGCGGTGGTTACCGGTTACGGCAGGCACTACATCATTGTCGCGATGACGCATCATCCGAAGGGTGACGAGTATCTGGTCGACCTTTCCAAAGCGGTGGATGACCTGCTGGTTTCCGGAAAATCGAAATAGGCGAGGCGTCATTGCATGAGTGAAGGCGGTGTGTGCAAACTTTGCGGTCGGATCGTGAGTTTCCGAACCCGGCATCATTTGGTCCCGCGCACCCGCCATGCAAACAAGCGCAATAAACGGGAGTTCGAACGAGACGACGTTAAAACACGGATTGTTCTTCTCTGTCCCCCTTGTCACGAGCATGTGCACGCGCTCTTCACGGAGAAGGAGTTGGAACGCGATTACAACACGATGGAGTTATTGTCCGCGCAGCCGGAGATTGCCCGCTTCGTCCAATGGATTCGCAAGAAGCCGGATGGTTTTAAGCCGATCAGCTACGAGTCCAGGAAGAAGGGGCGATAATCCAAGCCATCGCCGACGGTTGTTTCTTTAGTGGTGTCTATAGGAGTCCATTCGTGATTCAATGTTGCGGTGCCAAACGAATGGGTTCTCATCACTGGCGCTTCCTCCGGCATCGGACTGGAGTTGGCGCGCGCTTTTGCGAGGAACAAATTCAACGTGATCTTGCTTTCTCGCAGCGAAGGACGCCTGAAAGACCTCGCCACGTCGCTGAACAAGGAGCATGGCGTTGAGACACGCATCCTGGTGAAAGACCTGGGCAAGCCCGGGATCGCTAAAGAAATTTTTTCTGAACTCCAGCGCGAGAATATTTTTGTGTCGGTCCTCGTGAACAATGCTGGATTCGGAGCCGGGGAATTTTTTGCCAAGGAGAACATCGAGGTTTGCACGGAGATGGTGCAGACCAACATCACAGCGTTGATGGAACTGACTTATTTTTTCCTGAAGCCAATGCTGGAGAAAAAAAGCGGACGCATTCTGAACGTTGCCTCAACGGCGGCATTTCAGCCCGGCCCTAAAATGGCGGTGTACTACGCGAGCAAGGCTTTTGTATTTTCCTTCTCCAACGCTATCGCAAACGAAGTTGCCGGCACTGGCGTCACCGTCACGACGCTCTGCCCTGGGCCGACCCGAACAGAATTTCATCTACGCGCGAGCACGAGGCGATCGCCAGCCGTGTCGAAATTCATGATGACGGCGGAAGAAGTGGCGCAGCTTGGATTTGAAGGATCGATGAAAGGAAAGCGGATCATCGTTCCCGGATTAGTCAACAAATTGGGTGTCGCGTTGTCGAAGATCATGCCAACGCGATTCAGTGCAGCAGCTGTTCGGAAAGTTCTAGATCACTAAGCGGGTACGGGTTCGACATTTTGCACCATGGGAGCTTCTTTGCCAGGCGAATAGCAACGAACCAGGCGGCCATTCACAAAAACGCGGTGTGTTTCGCCGGAAAAGATGCCGCGGACTTTTTCGACGGTGACCTGAAGTCGCTCGTGAATGCCGACGTCAAAAGAATGCCGTTGTCGGCGGGGCGCGAAAACGACGTGTCTGGTCTTGGCGCGTTCGACATTGTCGATCTTGATGACAAACACTCCCATCAAGGGCTTTGTTTCACATTCCAGACGATGCTTTTCGCATTCTCCAACCTCTAACGAAAACTTCATAGGCGTTACAAAGACCGAGAAGGGCAGAAACCGTGCCGCGCAGCGGTGTTCCCGCAAAATAAGGGATTTCACTGAGCAGCAACGAACCGCAGTCCTACAAAGGATGATTTTTACAGCCAAAAACAAGGGATCGGAACGTCACAGTTATCGTCGCGAACCCTTTTGCAATTGAAAGAATCGTCAGAAAGGACCTCAAATCTGCGATTCGGACGATGGGAGATTTTCGCCAGACTCTGAAATGTGAGCGTGTCAGATCTTAAGAAAAATCTTACGCCGGTGCATCCATAGACACATGAGCCAGAGCATAATAAGAGCGAAGGCGCATTGCACAAATGGAGCGTAAATCTTTCCGAACGATTCGAAGATGCTTTGGCCAAGAATGGTTTTACCCATTGAAATGATAAATCCGTAGAACAAGTGAGCCATCAGATACATCGCGATGGAATTCATTCCGACCACCAGCAGAGGAAAGGCCCAGCGCTGCCATTTGCGAACGTCGATCAACCAATAAAATCCCGCGAGCAACAAGAACGTCCATCCCGCGCTGAAGATGGCCCATGACGGAGTCCATATCTTTTTCACCGAAGGACAAATTCCTGAAATATCCAGAATTTTGCCAACCGTAAGAAAAGAAAAGCCGGCGATAATCAACCACCAAAATTTCTGCATAGGAAGTTTTCCGCTGCGCAGAAGGTTCCCCGCGAGCAGTCCAAAGATCATCGTTGCAAGAGAAGGAACAAAGTTCAGAGTCAGATAGCCTCCTCCATTGAAAACAAATGGTTTTTCGCGCGGGAACAGATTGAGAAACCATTGGTCGACGGCGTTTGCGAAGTTGAAGTTCTTGTCCCAGTGAGCGGCAAAGCCTTGCAAGTGCGGCCAGTTTTCTGGAACACCCACAGAAGCCCAGTCAAAGTTCTCCGGCGGGAGCGGATACCATGCAAACAATAACCAGTAGCCGATCAAGATAACGACTGCCGCAAGAGCTTGAGCGCGCGGCTTTACCCAGCTCAAGAGAAAAAGAAACGTGTAGCCAAGACCAATCTGCGTCAGGACATCTTCAAAAGTGAAATAGGTTTGTTTCCGTCCCACGGACCGCAGGAAAATTCCGAGAGCGATAAGTAACACGGAGCGCCAAACGGCGTGGAAAAACATTTTCCCAAATAAATCGCCCTTGCTTCTGCGGTTCGCAATAGAAAAAGGCATCGCAACTCCCACCATGAACATGAACGAGGGTTGGATTAAATCCCATAGAGCGCATCCGGTCCATTCGACGTGGCTGAATTCATAACCGAGCAACTGCCATACAGCGCTATCTTTGAAGTTGCGGGCGATGGCAGCAAAGCCCAGTCCTTCCGAGGCCATGAGTAACATGACAAAGCCTCGGTAGGCATCCAGCGAATGAAGACGTGTTGAGGCAGACGGCGCAGCGAGGTTCGCGCCCACGGTTGATTTATTCTCCGCCGCTGCTGCTTCCATTGGATTTCATTTCCCAACGCCGCTTCTCCCTCTCGGGCAGGGCGGTATCGACCTTGGCGTAATAAGTTTCTTCACCAAATTGTTCGTCGATGACCTGCTGAAGTTGGTGTGAAGGTGTGACGAAATATTTTTCGTGCGATTCAATGAAAATGATTTCGCCGCTCGGCCGCTTCAAACAAAGGAAGAGCGGACATTTTCCGGGGGAAGCGGCGGTAACATTGCGAATGGTCTCGAAACTTTGCGGAGTCAGATGCGCGGTGTTCAGCCGGAGATGAACCTGTTTCGTGTATTTCTTCGGGGCATCTTCCAAAGCCATCATTTCCTGCGGGAAAATCTTCGGCTTTTCCTCGTTGTTCACTTCGCCAATGACCAGCAGGGCCTTGTTCGCCACAAACAAATCCCGATACTTGTCGTAATTTTCGTTCATGCAAAGAACCTGTACCGAACCTTGGAGGTCTTCGATCGTGACCATCGCATAAGGCTTGTTGCTCTTTTTGGAGATACCTTGTTGAACCACCGAAACCATGCCGCCAATACGCGTCATGGAACGATTGGGAAGACCAGCGAGGTCATTTGTTTTATGAACGGAAAACTTATTGAGCAACGGCGCCAGCGGCGTAAGCGGATGACCTGTGACATAAAAGCCCAACAATTCCTTTTCATGCGCCAGAAGTTCGTGCTGCGGCCATTCCGGGAGCTGTTTCTCCGGCTCCACTTTTTTCGGCGCGGCGTCTTCGAACATGCCGAACATGGTGTCCTGGCCCTTTTGGCTGTCCGCGATGATTCCCGCCGCCCGCGCCAGCACACGATCAATCCGCCCGAACATCGTTGCGCGCGTCTCGCGAAATGAATCCAAAGCGCCAGCCTTCACGAGAGCTTCGAGGATCTTCTTATTTACGGTACGGCCATCAACGCGTTCGCACAGTTCATCCAATGAACTAAATCTTCCGTCCTTTTGCCGGGCTTCGAGAATGTTTTGGACGGCGATTTCGCCAACACCTTTGATCGCAGCAAGCCCGAAACGAATGGTGTTTTCCTTGCCTGCGGCTGGCGCGAAATGAACAAAGCTTTCATTAATATCAGGGCCGAGAACTTCAATGCCGAAAATCTTTGCCTCTTCAATGAGGATACTGAGTTTTTCAGTATTACTCATATCGTTCGTCATGTTCGCTGCGAAGAACTCGACGGGGTAATTGGCCTTCAGGTAGGCGGTCTGGTAGGCAACGATCGCATAAGCCGCGGCATGGGATTTATTGAAACCGTAACCCGCAAATTTTTCCAGCAAGTCGAAGATTTCGTTGGCCTTTGCCGCCGGGATATTGTTCACCTTGGCAGCGCCTTTCACGAACGTCTCGCGCTGCTTCTGCATTTCCTCGACCTTTTTCTTGCCCATGGCGCGACGCAGCAAATCAGCGCCGCCCAGTGTATAGCCGGCGAGCAACTGTGCGGCCTGCATCACTTGTTCCTGATAGATAAGAACCCCGTAGGTCTCTTTCGAAATAGGTTCCAGCAACGGATGGGGATATTCGATCTTTACTTCACCGTGACGACGCTTGATGAAGTCGGGAATCAGATCCATCGGGCCGGGGCGATAAAGTGCCACGAGCGCGGTAATGTGTTCGACTGAACTGATCTGGAACTTCCGGCAAAGATCGCGCATGCCACCCGATTCCAACTGGAAGATCGCAACAGTGTTCGCCTTGTTCAAAAGATCGTAAGTCTTCGGATCATCCAGCGGGAGCGTGTCAATCGGCACATCAATGCCTTTGGTTTGCTTTACCAATTCACACGTATTGCGAATAACCGTCAGCGTCTTCAACCCAAGGAAGTCCATTTTCAGCAGGCCCAGATCGCCAACAGGACCCATGGCGTATTGCGTGACGATCGTGCCATCTTCGTCCTGCTTTAAAGGAAGCAAGTTGACCAGAGGCTGATCACCGATCACCACGCCGGCCGCATGCACACTGGAATTACGGGTAATATCTTCGAGAACAAATGCGGTATCGACCAATTCCCTGGTGACCTCTTCTGTTTCGTAAGCTGTTTTGAAATCTGCCGAAACCGCGAGTGCCTTTTCCAGGGACATCTTGAGCTCGTTGGGAATCATTTTCGCCAGGCGATCACATTCACCGTAGCTCAGGCCCATGACACGCCCGACGTCGCGGATCACGGACTTCGCGCCCATCGTGCCAAACGTAATAATCTGCGCGACAGAATCGCGTCCATACTTCTGCCGGACGTATTCGATGACGTCGGCGCGACGGTCGTCCGCAAAGTCGATGTCGATATCGGGAGGATTAACACGTTCCGGGTTCAGGAAGCGTTCGAACAGCAACGCGTACCGAATGGGATCAACGTTGGCGATTTCCAGAAGATAAGTGACCAGTGAACCGGCCGCGCTACCACGCGCCACGCAAGAGACGCCAATACTCCGACCGTAATGGACGAAATCAGCCACGATGAGGAAGTAGGAAATGAATCCCGTCTTTTCGATGACCTTCAGTTCCGACTGTAAACGATCAATCACCTCTTTGATGGCGGCAGCGGTTTCGAGATCGTTGATGTCATTCGAAGGATCCTTTTTCCCAATCAGCGAAAACTTCGGCAAACGCGCGGCATCCTCAACCTTTTCAACAATGAATTGTTCACCTTCCGCGCGGGCGTGCAGTGTGTAGCGTTTGTAGAGACCTTCCGCCAGCAGCTTTCGGAGCAAACCTTCGCGAGTATAGTGTTCCGGAGGCGTCACAATTGGGTAGTGCAACGTTTTGAAATCAAATTCGACGTTACACTTTTCCGCCACCTCCAGCGTATTCTTCACGGCCTCGGGAACTTCATGGAACAGATTCTTCATCTCCTCAGCCGAGCGCAGGAAAAATTGTTCGGGCTGATACCGCATTCGCTTCGTTTCAGCGAGCTGCGTCTGGGTTCCAATGCAAATCAGACAGTCGTGGGCGTGGGAATGACCCTTTTCGACGTAATGGACATCGTTCGTGCAAACCAGTTTGAGACCGAATTCCTTGGACCAGGGAATCAGATGTTTATTAACGCGGGTCTGTTCCTCGATGCCATGGTTTTGCAGTTCGAGATAAAAGTTTTCCGGCCCCAAAGTCTGTTTAAACCAATCGATCGCGTGACGCGCTTTTTCCAAATCGCCTTTGACGATGTTTTCAGGGATTTCGCTGGCCAGACAACCTGACAGCGCAATGAGGCCTTCGTGATTGGCGGCGAGAATTTCTTTATCGATACGGGGCTTATAATAATAGCCTTCAAGGTGGGCCGACGTAACGAGCTTGATGAGATTTTTGTAACCCGCTTCGTCTTTGGCGAGGAGGACGAGGTGGTTATAAACATCCCGCCCGCCGCCGGTCGCAGACTTTTTCTCCAGGCGGCTCCCCGGGGCGACATACACCTCACAACCAATGATCGGTTTGATTCCTTGCTTGCGTGCCGCCTGGTAAAAATCCACCGCACCGTAAAGCACCCCGTGGTCGGTGATGCTCATTGCGGGAAACTTCAGTTCGTGCGCCCGCTCGATAAGTTTGTCCAGACGGCAAGCCCCATCGAGCAACGAATACTCGGTGTGCAGGTGCAGGTGGACGAACTCAGCGTGCGACATGAAACAAATTTATGTCCTGCTTTGACGTGTGCGCAACTTCAATCAAACACCTGTTCCCGAAGAACCCCTCGTTTTGAATCGTATTGAATCTCGAGCCGGTCCCGGTCGACGACGGTAACATGGATCGTCACCGTGATATTCGTCCCCGCCGGCTGCATGA
>CBHTTJ010000020.1:0-42407 GCA_966095605.1 uncultured bacterium
GTCGCTTTCTTCACTTCCATCACATCAGCAACCTTCGGTGCATCGCCAGTTACCAAACCGGTAACAATGACCGCATCGCCCCGCATAAATTCTACAGCGTGCGCGGTTTCTCCAATCCCAATATCAGACGTAATGGCATGTGAACTGTGCTTCTTTTTCACATCGGTCCAAACCTGCACCTTTCTTGCGCCAATCATTTTCCGGTATCGCAGGAGCTCGGCGGCGCATGATTCCAGAAGCCCTTCGTCCGCGACGTGAGCAAACGCGAATGCTTCTGCGCGTATAAAATCCAAGCCTGCGGCATGCGCCACGGCGATGGCTTCCAGGTTGGCTCCCGCCAATATTTGAATTCCGCAAGGCAATCCCGAGTTCTCTTTGACTGCGCGCGCGATGATCGCCATCGATGCCACGATTTCAGGACCAACTCTCCCGCGAAGATAAGGCGTGTCGTGCATGTTTTCGATCATCACACCGCTGACGCCTGCCTCTCGATAGATTCTCGCCTCCCGCACCGCCCGCGCTTCGATTTGCCCCACTGTGTGTGAACTCGCCGGAGTTCCTGGCAATGCGCCGAGATGAATCATGCCAATGACCGGGCGCCGCGAATTGAAAAGTTTCTTGAAAGCAATCATGAGATCAAAAGAAGTTCCACGCCGATTTCCAAACAACCCAGATTCCCAGCAGACAATTGGTCACCGCGTGGGCTGTCATCGCATCGCCCAGTCGTCCTTTTCTAATGACGAGCCATTGATAAGCCACCCCAGCCGCAATTCCAGCCAGCCATTCGTGGTGAAATCCAAAAAGCAACGCAGTAATCACGAAAGGTTTGATTCGAAATTCGCCCAGAGGCATCGCCAAAAAATCCTTCCGGTCGATAAACCTATAAAGAAAGGATCGGAAGAAAACTTCTTCGATCATTGGCACCACCACGGTCATCCCCACGATTCGTTGAATGATAAAAAACCAGGCAGTCGCGGAATTGTTTCCGAATTCGGAATGGGGGTCCCATGAGATCCCTCCTCCGCCAAAATGTTTGTAGTAAGGATCCAATCCAACCCATACTGCAAAGACCCCAATCCCGATTACCAGCGCCTCCCAACTGAATGCCCACTTCATTTCCGAAACCACACTGCGTATCTCCCAAAGCATCCATGCACCGACCAACACTTTTCCAAGGTAAATCCAATATCGCCCCGGCTCATTGAACTCTTCCTGGGCAAAGGTGAGTAAGACGAACGTGGCGTAGGGAGCCACGCGCGCCAGCACTGGCGACGCAGCGAATTTATTTCGGAGAAAAGTCATCGCAGCAACGGCTGCGAAGCTTGCAGAAGTCCTAGCGAAGTTCGAGCACTTTTGTTTCGCCGTTCCATTCCAACGTAACGCTTGTCGGCGCGATTTTTGATAACGTTACACCATCCAGTTTCTGCCCCACCTCCAAGTTGTTCCCGTTGAGCAAGGCCGTTGGATTGCTCTTCCGATAAAATATCCCCTGAAGCTTGATCGCTGGAAATGTCGGAACCGGTGGAGGAACAGGCGCAGGCGTCGCTGCTGGCGTTATCGCAACGGTCTCAGCGACCGCTGCAGTAGGTTTTGCTTCCGGATTCGCAGTCGTTTTCGTTTCCACGACAGGAGCAGCCACTATGGCTTCAACTTTTGTCGGCGTAGGAACTGGTTTCTCTGCCACAGACACGGTTGGAACCGGAGCTGGCGGAGGTGTTGGAGTGGCTTCGACCTTTGGAGCTACCGGAGCCGCGGGCGCCACCGGAACATTTTGCACCACGAACGTTTCTTTCTTCCCTAAAAGCATCCATCCAAGAACAACCCCAACGAGAAGGACCACCGCGGCCACCGCAATCATGATCGGAACAATCATGGGCGATCCAGAACGGCTCTTCGTTTCCGCTGCCTGCATCGCAGGAGCGGCCGCCGAGTGCGGTGTCGCAGGAGTGTCTGGCACAGCTGGAGCATTCGTAACAGCCGGTGGCTGTTTCTGCGTCTGACTGGCCCGTTTCAAAGCATCGTTAATCAGGCTCATGCGTTGATGTTTCCTTCCAATTCGCGGATGGCTCGTCCCACCATGCCAAAGTTAATCTTTTCCTGCTGTCGCACAAATCCCGCGAGCAGCGCTTTATCAGACAAGGCATTCACGAGGCGCGGAATGCCTTTGCTATAATTGTAGATCCGCCAGATCGCCGGACCGGTAAAATACGGTGAACCATTTGCACCGGCGACATGCAGGCGATGCTGCACATATTGGCCAATTTCCATCATGGTCAGCGGCTTCAAATGATATCTGACGGTAATGCGTTGACGCAGCTGCCGCAATCCGTGCGCGTTCAATCGATCGCGCAATTCGGGTTGGCCCATTAAAACAATTTGCAGCAGTTTGCGGTCGTCCGTCTCAAGGTTCGACAGCAATCGAACCTGTTCCAGCAAATCATCACTGAGATCCTGGGCTTCATCGATGATGAGCACACTTTCCCGGCCTTCAGCCATCTGTTTCAGAAGAAAGTCATTGATGATCGCCACTGTTTCCAGACGATCGCACCCCTTCACGTCCAGGCCGAACTCCATGGCGATTGCCTTGATCAAACCTTCAGCGTCCAAAACCGGATTGAGAATAAGCGCCGTGGAAAAGTTTGATCCCAATTGTTCGAGGAGCGCGCGACAGAGAGTTGTTTTTCCAGCACCGACTTCGCCTGTGAGCTGGACGAAACCTTTTCTCTCCTTGATGCCATAGAGCAAATGGTTGAACGCCTCGCGATGTTTCGCGCTGTAGAACAGGAAACGCGGATTCGGCGTTATGGTGAAGGGCGGTTCTTTCAGCCCGTAATATTCCAGATACACGGCTAACTATTTTATTTAAGTTACCGGCTAAGAAAAGCAATTATGCGGCCAACAAAAGCCCCTCTTTTCTGTCTATTTTTCTGACAGAATCCGTTTAGCAGCCTTAATTAAGGCATTGGCCTCGGCATCGGTGCCAATAGTGATCCGAATAAAGTCCTTCGTCTCGGGATATTTGAACCACCGAATTAAAATCTTGTTGTCGCGCAACTTCTGCAGCCAATCCTGCGCCGGGAATTTCGGCGGGCGGGCAAAGATGAAATTGGACTGGCTGGGATAAACAAAGAATCCGAGCTTCGTCAATTCCCCGGAAAGTCTCTCACGCGTTGCGATAACTTTCTTGAAATTCGCCCGGTAATAACCGAGATCGTCCAGCGTCGCCGCGGCGGCGATTTGTCCCAGGCCATTGACGTTGTAACTGTCACGAATAGTGTCGAGAGCGGCGATGAGGTCGGGATGCGTGACAAAATAACCGACGCGCTGGTAGCAGAGTGAATATGCTTTGGAAAAAGTCCGAGAAACGATCACGTGCGGATATTTCGTCGCCAGCGCCATC
The DNA here is from genome assembly GCA_966095605.1 of uncultured bacterium. Classification (GTDB taxonomy): domain Bacteria; phylum Verrucomicrobiota; class Verrucomicrobiia; order Limisphaerales; family JACDHS01; genus CBHWET01. The sequence goes on from CBHTTJ010000020.1 coordinate 3,401, forward strand.
GCGTTTTCTTTCGCGAAATCGACGTAAGCCTCATCCAAAACGATAATTCCTTTTTGCGCGCGACACAGGTCTTCCAATTGTTTCGTGGAATAACCGCGTCCACTCGGCGCATTGGGAGTCGTGACAAACGTGAGCGCGGCTTGAAAATCCCATTTCTTTCCCTTCTTTAATTGGGCGACCGAAGGAATGGCAAAGTCCTGCGCGAGAGGAACCGCATTCGTGGCCGCGCCATGAATCGCCGCAAGCACAGGATAGAGTGAATAGCTCGGCGTAAAATATTGGACTGTGCTGTTGCTCGCCGATTTCTTTCCCGCCGCTTCCACCACGGCGCGAATGACCAGAGCCAGCAATTCATCGGAACCATTTCCGACAATAACGTTCCCCGGCTTGCAGCGGTGCAGCTTCGCAAGCTTCTCGCGAACCACCTGCGACGTCGGATTCGGATATAACCGAAAACGTCCATCGACCGCTTCTTTGACGGCTTTTAAAACCTTCGGCGACGGCGGGTATGGATTTTCGTTCGTGTTCAGTTTGATCAACCCTTTGATCTTCGGCTGTTCTCCGGGAACGTAGCCGTGAAGATTGCGAACCAGCGGGCGAATCAACGAAAGAGGGCTTTTCATTATTTCTCCAGGCGAATCGTGGCGGAACGGCCGTGAGCGTCAAGGCCTTCGACTTCAGCGAACTTTTTCACGGCCGCCACTGACTTCTTCAGGGCGCCGGGATTGTATTCCACGACACTCGTGCGGCGTTGAAATTGATCGACGGTCAAACCGGGGAACGACGCCCCCGCCCCGCCGGTCGGTAGCGTGTGACTTGGACCAGCCACGTAATCACCTAAAACAGTTGGCGAATAGGACCCAATAAAAATCGCGCCAGCGGTTAAAATCTTCGCCGAAAGCTTCCGCGCATCGCGGGTCATCACTTCGCAATGTTCGGGAGCGAGTTGATTTGTCAGCGCAATCCCCTGCTCCATGGTCTTCACCTGGATCAACCAGCCATTGTTTGCCAATGCTTCGAGAATCATCTCCTGGCGCGCGAGCCTGGGGATCTGTCGATTTATTTCCCGCTGCGTCTTATCCAAAATAGTTTTCGAAGTCGTCACGAGCCAAACGCGTTCGTGTCCGGAACCATGCTCGGCCTGCGCGAGTAAATCCGCCGCGACATATTTTGGATTCGCCGTTTCATCCGCCAAAACCAGCACCTCGCTGGGACCAGGCAAAAGATCGATCGCAACGTGGCCGAATAGCAATCGCTTCGCCGCCACTACATAGGCGTTGCCCGGGCCAAAAATCTTTTGCACCTGACGAATCGTCGGCGTGCCGTACGCCATTGCGGCGATGGCCTGTGCTCCGCCAAGACGGTAAACTTCCGTCGCCCCCGCGGAACGCACGGCATACAACAACGCCGGATTGATTTCACCTTCCTTGCCACAGGGCGTGCAGACCACGATTTCTTTGCAGCCGGCCACGCGAGCCAGAACAATTGTCATCAACGCCGTGGAACAGAGCGGCGCTTTGCCTCCGGGAATGTAAATTCCGACGCGTTGAAACGGATCGAACTTTTCGCCAACGCTCGCGCCCTGGGCGTTTTTCGCCGACCAATTTTTTCGCAGCGATTTCTGCGCAAATTTTTCAATGTTCTTTCCCGCCAGGGTAACGGCAGTTCGTAGCGCTTCATCCGCCTTCAACGAAGCCGTCATGAATTCCGCCTGCGTCACCGGAAGTTGTTCAATCGCCAGCGTTGCTCCATCAAAACGTTGGGTCAAATCCAGCAACGCCGCGTCGCCACGCAGATAAACATCATCCACGATCGCGCGCGTCCGTTCTTCGATCGTCTTGTCGAAGAGACTCGAATGCGCGGTCAATTCACGCAGTTTATCAGCGAAATTGGCGTCGGAATGACGGATAACATTCATCAGACGAGAAAGTTTCCAGTTCGTCCGGCAAAGTTCAAGGTTCAAAAAGGACCGGACATGCGCTTGCGCCGTGCGACTGAAGAGTTCATTGTCGTCGGCGAGTTCAATCAATGACCTCGTTCCTGCAATCCGGCACCTTTCATTTGGCGACGCAAATCCTGATCGGATCCGTTTGGGTTTTTCACGGATTCTACAGCAAAATCCTGAACGGCATTCCGCGTCACCGGTTGATTGTGGGCAAGGTTCTCCGTTTGAAAGATCCGACGTGGATGACCCGCCTGATTGGCCTCGCGGAGGTCACTCTTGGAATCTGGGTGTTCACTGGATGGCAACCAATCCCCTGCGCAGCCGTGCAAACGTGCGCGCTCGTGGGAATGAACACACTCGAAATCTTAATTGCCAAAGAATTGCTCCTGTCAGCCCTCGGAATGGTTCTCCTGAACGCGGGTCTGATCGGCCTCGCCTGGTATTGGGCGCTCTGTCCTCCGGTTCGGTGAAGAAAACCGGTTCAGCTTGAGAAATCAAATCGGCCAGGGGCGTATCGGTTTTCCCTCTGGAATAGGCAACGGTTTCATGTCCAAAGGCAGCCGAAAAAGATAGTCTTTGAAATCCAAAATCAAGAGCGTGTCCGTCACGACCGGCGGGATCTCCGGGTTTAGCGCATAAAACGGTTTTCTCCCGTCGGAGGAATTTTCTTTTTTGATCACAAGGCCCGCTTTGCAAAGGAGCGCCAAATGCTTCAGGGTGTTTGGAAAACTCTTCCTTACGATCTCCTTTAATTCCCTGCCGTCCTTGGGACCCGTCGCCAAAGCGACCAGAAGATGACGACGCACATGTTCAACCATCGCCGAAAAGATCAAATCCTCATTCCAACGCGGAGTTTTGCCGCTCGGATTTTCCGCCTGCAGATCGCTCATGCACGTAAGTTTTCTCCAAAAACCGCTTCGACGGCAAGAATCCTTCGTCGTTCGATTTTTAAAGCGTCTTTCCCGAGGAATGCTTCCAAAAACCGTCTCTAAACCTCGTTTTCCGCCAAAAAGTCGAAGAAAGACGCTTTTTTTCGCCGAAAGCCGCGAAAACCGGGGAATTTTCGGTTAATGAAATGCTACTTTCCGAAAAAGATGCTCTTCAAAAGGCTTTTGAACATCAACTTTCCGAAAAAATCGCATTTCAAAACCCTTTTGAAATCCGTTTTCCCGAATTTTACGGAATTTTTAGTTAATAAACTTCAACTTTCCGCGAGAATGCAGAACTTTCGGTTAACAAAACTCAACTTTCTCGGAGAATGCGGAATTTTTGGTTAATGAAATCCATCTTTCCGAGAAAATAGAGAATTTTCGGTTAATGAAATACGACTTTCTGCGGAAAATCGATTTTTGGAGCCATCTAAAAGGTGGCTTTTTTGGTGAACGGAATCTCGAAGGGTTCTGAACTCCTTTTTGCGGAGAAACCAGAAATTGGAAAGCTCCGACGATCGGTTACGAACGGAAACCGGAAAATAAAACCGTTTGAAATCTTGTTCTGAGCGGAAAACGGATCCGCAAAAGCTCCCCTCAAGTGTCCACGACACAAAACGCAATTTCCAACGAGAAGCAAATCTTTCTCCGGAACAAAGGAAGAGATCGTAAAAACCGCTGCGGTAAATTCGAAGGACAAACGCCTTAGCGCCCACTTTCATCCCTCTGCCACACGCCCCAATTCGGCCAGCTTGAGGACGGTATTCCAATTCCGCGCGGTGTTGGTCACGCCGATCCACTTGTCGAACTTCTCCGCCATTTTGCAGGTGCCGAACCCGTTCGGCGTGTGAATGTACGCAACACTCTTGATGACTTGAATATCTTCCCCCTTCACCGCGCACGCACGGATACGATGGACATCGGCTGCTTTGGGATTTTCTTCCAGCAAAGCTGCGTGAACAGTAGCCGGCGCGGCGTTCGCGGCCTTTGCGAAAGGATTGTTCGCAATTAATTCATCCCACTCTGCCAGCGACGGTGCGAAGATCGCCTTCTCGAAACCAAATTCCTTTCGACAAAGTTCAGCAATCGTGGCGATCACTTTTTTTCGATTCTGACGACTCCGGACAATGGCGTTGCCGCTATTGATGTACGTCGCTACGTTTTCAAATCCTGCTTCAGCAAGTTTCTCGCGAAGTGTTTTCGTCGGCAGTTGCGTTTTTCCGCCGACGCCCCGAAAGAGAATCAGATAAACCGTAGGTTTCATGTTTCCACGACTAGAACCCATCTTCCTCGCCAGCGCGCCCCTTGCCTATTTATGAGATGGGTTGTAGCCACAAAGATTTTTTATGTTTAATGTCCTGAACTGTTCACGTCGTTCGTCGGTATCATGAAAACGGAAATTAAATCATTATGACAACGAATAATACCAACACAGTTAAGTTCCACCGCGTCCTTCGCGCCAAGGCAGACCGGGTTTACCGCGCGTTCCTTAATCCGGATGCGATGGCCAAGTGGCTTCCACCTTTCGGATTCACCGGCAAGGTGCACCAGATGGACGCCAAGGTCGGCGGCACTTACAAGATGTCTTTCACCAATTTTACGACCGGTTCCAGCCATTCCTTCGGTGGAACGTATGTCGAACTCAAGCCGAACGAACGTATCCGTTACACCGCCAAATTTGATATCGCTGCCCTGCCTGGTGAAATGCAAACGACCGTCATCCTGAGAGAAGTTTTCTGCGGCACGGAGATCAACATCACCCAGGAAGGAATTCCCGCGGCGATTCCCGCCGAAGCCTGTTACCTCGGCTGGCAGGAATCATTGACGCTCCTCGCACAGCTGGTGGAACCGGAGATCCCGGATCAGCCTTAAAAAGCTCAATACTGAATTCCAAATTACGCCACGAGAAGGACTAATCCGGTCGCAACCGGAAAAAAGTATTTCCCTGGATAGAATTAGTGACGACAAATGCGCCGTTGTCGATGGCGGGCGTGTCATTTGCATCCTGCCAATCTGTTTGAACGTTCAGGTTGGTGATCCTTTGCAACACGCCTGAACCATTCGTAGGCCATGAAATAACCGCCGCACCGGTTCCAACAGAACGAATGGACAGTGGGGTAAAGACTCGGAAGATCGAACCACCGCCTCCAAAGGCGGCCGTCGATGTTGTGCCGTAGAGATTTCCATCGCGTGCGCGTAGAAGCCGAGCCCACGGATACTGACCTGTCTTTGGGGTAAAAGAACCAAGAACTGTCATTTCACCATTCCTTGTCACTTTAAAAATGGTACCTGTATTTGTCTGGCCCCCAAAATAAGTTGTTCCGTAAAAGGCACCTTCCGGTCCTTCGACTAGTCCACCGTAACTGGATTGATTCGAAAGCGTATCAAAGTTCGCAATGACGGTTACTTCACCAGACGGACTCAAGCGAAATATTGTGCCTCCGCCCTTTTTTCCGCCAGATGCTGTTGCACCATAAAAGCAGTTATCGGAAGCCAGAAGCAAATCGCCTTGTGGATTGGCACCATTGGTTAATCCAAATGAAAAGAGATTTGAAAACACTCCAGGAGCGGTAATTTTAAAAATCGTGCCATAATCCCCCGAACCACCAACCGTCGTCGTTCCATAGATTGCCCCGTCTGGACCGAGCGAAAGGCCCGCTTTTGGAGTTGCGCCTTCGCTGATGGCCGTAAACGCTTTCAAGACGGTGTGAACTCCGGATTTCGTGATTTTAAAAATGGTTCCGAGATTTTCTCTCACCTCGTTGATACCGATCCCCGAAGTCGTGCCGTATAAATTTCCGTCCGGTGCTTCCATGAGAGGAGCTTGAGGATAACTGCCATTCGTACCAGCAAAGGAAAAAATAGCAGTCACATCACCATCGAGAGTGGCCATAAAAACCGTTCCCTTGCCGTTTGCACCACCCCGATTGGCGGTGCCATAGAGAAGTCCGTCACTGGCCTGAATCAAACCAGCATGCGGATTACTGCCATTTGTCCCCTTAAGAAAAGCAGTCGTTTCGAAATCGCCATACCGGCTCGTTCTGAAAATAGTGCCGAAGTTCTGTGACTGTCCTTCATAAGAAATTCCAGAGTACGTCGTCCCATAGAATTTGCCGTCCGTAGCTTCGATCAAAGGAGCCCGTGAATCGTATCCATGCTCATTAGCAAAAAGAGCCAACGGTGTGAGGACGCCGTTCGTCGTCATTTTGAAAACACTGCCATAACTGCTTGGCGCTCCAAACGCGGTCGTACCGTAAAGAAGGCCATTGGAATCCTGAATCAAACCACTGTAAGGATTTGCTCCGATGTTGCTGGAAAAAGAGTACAGCGCTGTAAACAAACCATTGCTGCTGATTTTGAAAACAATGCCAGCGGAAGGCGCACCTCCTCCCCAGACAGTGGTTCCATAAAAGTTTGCATCCTGCCCCTGCAACAGTTTTCCACGAGGGTTCTGTGCCACGGGGGCGAAGAATGAGAACAGGGTGCTCAGCACGCCATTTGTATCTACTTTAAAAACGGTGCCCCAATTACTAGCCCCGCCGCTATAGGTCGTGCCATAAAATTTACCGTCCGCGCCAAGGGTGAGAGACGAACGCGGGTCATTACCATTGGCGCCATCAAAGCTGACGAGGCGCGTGTAAAAACCTTGCGGAGTAATGCGAAAGACCGCCCCGTGATTACTGGCGCCACCCTGATTCGCTGTGCCATAAAAATTTCCGTCCAGTCCTCGAGTCAATCCTGCCAAAGGTCTGCGCCCGCCAATATCATAGAATGAAAACAGTCGGGTCAGCACACCCGTGGCCGTGACCTTAAAAAAGGTACCGACCCCCAATGAGCCGAGTTCTCCCCCAGCTGAGGTAACACCGTAAAAATTGCCGTCGGTTCCTTCAATTAATGTGCCTTCGGGCGACGCTCCGTTCGTTTGAGCAAAGGAAACAAGCGTCGTCAACTGCCCTGCCGGTGTCATTTTAAATACTGTTCCATAACCGTTTGTACCGCCACTTCTGGTTGTGCCGTAAAACATTCCGTCGCTGGCTAATAACAAGCCGTTTGGTGAAATGCCATCGCCGGATTGAAACGAGGATAGAACGGTCATTGCGCCCGAAGGTGCTATCTTAAAAATAGTGCCGTACGATAACGATCCCCCTACCTGCGTCGTACCGTAGAGGCAATTGTCATTCCCCTGCACCAATTCCGACGTCGGCATGCGCGGTCCAAATGGGAAGCTGTATAAGACGTCAACCGCCGAGACAGTCGAAGAAGAAGCTACAATGATGAAAAAAACCAACCATCGTTGTCGGGACCAGTCGTTAAAGACCACCGACGGACATTAAGCCATTGGCTGAGCAATACGAGTTTTTTCCATATGCCGCAGAACCTTCAGCGGAGGTTCTGCGGCCCCAAAGCAAGATTCTTTAATCGCACCCGGCAAAGATGTTCAAGCCTTCGCCCGTTTCGAGGAACGACTTCATGCTGGAGATCACACGAGGCCATCCCCATGCGACTTTTTCATTCATCTTCGAGCTGGCCTTGAATTGGTCATGCGTGACCTTGAGGCAGACAAGGTCATCGATTTTCTCGATTTCAAAGATGACGCGCGATTTGTCTTTAAGATTTTCCGGATCAATCCAACTCACGACCAATCGCTCATTGGGAATACATTCCAACACTTCGCCGGTTACCCACGTCTCATTTTCCTTGCTCATGTGTTGCCATTTGGAACCTTTTTTCCAATCGGAAACATTCGCCAATCCCGCCCAATATTGACGGGTGAATTTGGGGTCGGTAATCGCGGCCCAGGTTTTCTTCGGCGTTGATTTGATAAACGTGGTGTAGACTAACTTTGGTTTGCTCATAGGTCATTTTTTTGATTTTCGATAAATCGGTCTTTTCTTTTATTGGGGATACTTTTCAAACTTCGGCAGCGCGGGATTCATTTGGTCCCATGAATGCGCGTCCGACGTCCAAACATCCATTTGCGGATTGAACCAACTCGGATCATCCAGGCTCGCCGTTCGAATCGCAGCAAACTGAGGAACCGCGTCTGGCTTCACTACCACCGGCGCACCGCAGTCCGCGCAAAAGCCGCGTCGAGTCTGACCACCGGCTTCGCTCGGCGACGCATGGAAACGGAGTGAACCTTTTACCAACTTGAAGCCTTCCGTCGGCACTATGACGAAAGATGAAAACGGACCGCCGCTGGATCGTTGGCAATCCCGACAATGGCAATGAAGCATCAGGACGGGTTCGGCGGTCGTTTCGTAGCGAATCGCGCCGCAAGCGCATCCGCCCGAAATAGGTTTAGTTTTTGCATTCATATTCAGTTCGAATGCATCAACTGCCGCAAAACAGATTCAGTCCCTTCCCTGTTTCCAGGAACGACTTCAAACTGGAGAGCACGCGCGGCCAACCGCCGGAAACTTTTTTAACCATCGAAGAACCCTCTTTGAAATTCCCATGTGTCACCGTGAGGCATACCAAATCCTCCATCGGTTCAATTTCAAAGGTGACGCGCGACTTGTCTTTTAAATCATCCGGGTCCGCCCACGTCACCACGAGTCGCTTCGGCGACACGGATTCCAAAATCTTTCCAGTTACGTAAACTTCGGGTGTTTCGCCCTCTTTAACGAGGTGCCAACTCGAACCCTTCTTCCAGTCCGAGGATTTCGTTGCGAGACCGGCCCAATATTGACGGCTGAATTCCGGTCTAATAATCGCGTTCCAGAGCTTTTTCGGCGTGGTCCGGATGTAGGTTTTGTAAACCAGCTTTGGCTTTTCCATAAATGCTTTCGAGGTGAAAGTTGAGGATTACTTGCAATCGGGTTTCATGACCATGGCTTCCCCCGTCTCCAGTAAGCTCTTCAAACTGCTGAGAACTGCGGGCCAGCCATTGTTCACTCCCTGGAAAGTCCTTGGATTACTTTCCACATCATCCAGCAAGAGATTGCGATGCGTCAGGAGAAGTTTAACGGCGGAGCCCATCGGGAAAATTTCGTAAGACACCTCCGACAGTCCCTTTCGCTTCGCGGCGATTTCCGGCTTGTCCGCCTGTTTCCAGGTGTAAACCAATTTGCGGCAGGGCTCGCACTCCACCACTTCCCCGGCGTGATCACCTGCGAATTCCATTCCTTTTGGCGGAAGAATGGACATTTTTCCGCCCGGCTTCAGGTCGAACTTCACTCGAAATCCGAACCAATACTTTTCACTGAAATCACCGTTCGTCAGCGCCTCCCACAGCTTTTCCGGCGTGGTGCGAATGATGATCGCGTAAACAAATTCTGTCGTTTTGGTAGCACTCATTTTTCCTTTGTATTGTTTTGTTCGAGACCCTGTTTCAAATCGCTCAACGCCTGGAGGCGGTGGCCTTCGTATTTTCCAATCCAACGCTCATAGATCTCGTGCAATGGCACCGGATTGAGATAGTGCAGCTTCTCGCGTCCACTCCAGACCACCGTCACAAGCTTCGCTTCTTCCAGTAAAACCAGATGTTTCGTAACCGCCTGACGGGACATATCGAGATGTTCACACAATTCGCTCAACGTCTGCCCATTGCTCTTGAACAACCGATCAAGCAACTTCCGGCGACTTTTATCAGCGAGCGCTTTGAACACTGCATCCATCTGTGCAAACAATATGCAACCTTTTGGTTGCATGTCAAGGAAAGGAAATTTGTTTTGGTGATGCCTTTAAAAAATTGTTTCCAGGTTCTTCGTCAGCTCTTCGGGGGCCACTCCACGCCCGCGAGTTCTTTAGGCAACTGCTTAGGGTCGACCGGATAGAGGACGGACATATCTGGCTTTTCTTTGGCGGTAGGAAGAAACTCCAACTCTTCCGGCGCGCCGATGATCAGCCAAAGCACATCTTCGTCCGTATCATTAAATACCTGACGCAATTGATCGGGACCGACGACAACACCGCCGTACTTAGGCACGGTCAACGTTTGGTCCCCCACCCTCATGCGTCCCGTTCCTTCCAACAGGAAATAGAATTCTTCCTGACGAACATGTTTATGAAATGTGCCGGCACTTTTTGGCGGATATCGCCAGAAGCGTGCGCTGAGATTCTCGCTGCCGGTACGTTCCAGAAAATCAGCATTGGGAATTTTCATCATCATCGACGTGCGCCACTGAAGATCCTCTGGTCGGATGAGATGGTAACCTTGAATCGGCTTCATGATGCTGAGCCGACCGGTTCCTGGCCGGGAAATCAAGAATGGAATCTTCCGCTTAGAACCAATCCAGGTTGATTGCGGTGTCAGCGTGTTGCCATGCCTTTTTGAATTCCATTGCCACGAGATCCGCGCTCGCCACCTTTCCTTGCGCCCGCAAGGATTGCTCCAGTCCATATAAACTCCATGCGTGGCGCGGCCAACGTTTCAGGTCTTCCCGAAAAATTTCCTCAGCTCGCTCGGCGTTGCCTGTTTGCAACAAGGCGGCCCCCAGCGTCGGTCGCGCGGGCACGGGCCAATAGGAAGGCTCCATGTACGGCATGGCATCCTCCGCTGCTACGGCTTTTTCGAGATTCTTCAACATGCCACGTTGGTCTCCTTTGGCCTTGGCAACTTTCCCGGCAAGCCAATGTGAAGCCACCGTCAGGACATCAGAAACGGGAAATTGCGGACTGCTTATTTTCTTCGCTTCGTCTCCGGTGGCGATTTCTTTCAAGGCGACGTACTCACGTTCGGCAGCCGCCGCATTCTTTTTTGCGGCAAATGCCAGTCCGCGCGTGAAATGCCAGAGCGCGCGATCCACCAGGAAGTCATTCGCTGTCGGCGGCTCCGCAATCGCCAGCACATCATCCCACTTTCCGAAGCGCACCATTGTTAACCATGGCAAATGTCGCAATCTTGGCGCTTCGAGCGCTTTGGCAGGTCCGCAATAATTTTCGGTGGCGTAGGTGGCCGCGAGGTTCGCGGTATGTAACGCCTCCTTGCTGGAACCCTCAAACAACTGTGCCCACCAGAGAAAATGGATGTTATGCGGATAATAAACGCCGGGATAGAAGCCCAACACACGACAGTGGCGAATGTAACTGCGATCTGCTTTAACTGCGTGTTCATTGGCGATCACCGCGTCATGATATTGTCCAATGCGCATATAAATGTGCCCTGGCATATGGACCAGATGCCCCGCTCCAGGCGCATAATCTCGCAATCGATCCGCCGCAGCGATTCCATATTCGGGATTCGGTCCGGCTTCCACCGCATGAATTAAAAAGTGGTTGGCGCCGGGATGGTCCGGATTACGCGAATTGACAAAACGTAATGCCGCCAGAACTTCTTCGGTCTCAGGCTTTGGAGTTCGATCGCGCGTCCAGTAATCCCACGGCATCGTGTTCATGAGCGACTCCGCAAATAGAACCTGCGCATCCAGATCGTCAGGATATTCTTTTGCAAGCTTCCGCATGGCCGACGCAAACGCTTTATCGAGATTGCTGCGGTCTTCTTTATGTTTCTCCTGATACCGTTTTTCCAACGCAATGATATAGGCCTGTTCTTTTGGCGACGCCGACGATTTGTGGGCAACGGCAGACTGTAAAGCCTCCCACGCTTGCGCGGTGTCTTCGGCATGCATGGGCCGATTCACGTGCGGACCAAAGGCGTAGGCAATCCCCCAATAAGCCATCGCACACGATGGATCGATGTGGGCTGCTGAGCGAAAGGATCGGATGGCTTCCTTGTGATTGAATCCAAAGAGAAGCCGCATCCCCTGATCGAAGTATCGCTGCGCCTTCTTGGAAGACGTCGTAACGGGATGATGCAAATCACCGAGATCGTCAAACAGTGGGCCGGGCAATTTTTCCGCTCGCGTCTCTGCGGCATACGTTGGAGCACCTACTCCCAAAAGAACGACCAGAGAAAACGCTGAAAGATAAGCGTTCAGCAATCGAAGAGTTAACTTTGTTTTCATATGTCCACCGAGCCAATCCAGAGGGATGAAAAAACCATAGCGTATCTGGAAATGAAGTGGAAGCCCCCGAGAGAATCCTTTCTCAGGGAAAGCAACTGAACGCAATTCCTGTATCCAGTAATATCGATTACTGGCTTCTCCGCATTGTCGAATTCCATGACTTTCTGAATACTCGTCCCTCCTCCGGATTCCCCTGCACGGCCTCAATAAAACACCACCACGGAAAACTATGACTTCATTGAAAAACCCAAGAATGAAAACGTCCGGGCTGCTGCTGGGAGCCATTGCCGCCGCGATTTCAGCGCGCGGAAGCGGCGACTATGGTCCAGCCGTATGGCGTCCTGCCTGCAACGGAAAATGGTACACCAGCGGCAACGGCAAAAGATTTTACGTCGAGCATGACATGGAAGGTTACTATCTCTCGTCGATAGCTTACCTGAATCAATGTGGCGTCTCGGCGAGCGTCCATTACGCGGTCAATGGGAAGCAGGACGCCGCTTCCGATGCGCCTGCGGGCGAAGTCTCACAAATGGTGGCGGACGTCAATTATGCGTGGCACGCCAGCTGTTGGAATCGCTATTCCATGGGTACCGAGCACGAAGGATTTGCCAACAATCCTGCCTGGTACACCGAAGCGATGTATCAAGCCTCAGCATTGTTAACGCGATCGAAAGCGGAGAAATATGGATTCGCTAAAGACCGGAATCACATCGTAGGCCACGGCGAAAAAGCCAACTCAGCCTGGGCAGCATGGGCTGGTCCCAATCTCGGCATTGATGCTTACTGCAATACGCACACCGATCCCGGTCCGTACTGGGACTGGAATCATTACATGGCTCTAATCGTGCCGGCAGCTCGCATCGCCACAACGTGCGATTTCAACGGCGATCATAAAACCGATCTGGTGTTTTACCGCCCGTCCACGGGCGAATGGGCTGATCTTGATGGATTCTGGATCGCCCAGTGGGGACAAGCGGGTGATATTCCGATTCCCGGAGATTACAACAACTGGGTTCTACACGACGGCGCTTCACAGGACATCGTTGTTTTCCGACCTTCGACCCGCGAGTGGATTGGTCGTGATGGTTGGACAGCACAGTGGGGACAACCCGGCGACATTCCTGTGCCTGCCGATTACGACAACGACAAAGTCACAGACATTTGCACCTACAGTCCATCTACCGGCAATTGGTGGAAACGCGGCGGCTGGGGTTTTGGAATTGATTATATCCAATGGGGCGGGGGCGGTTACATTCCCGTGCCCGGAGATTACAATGGCGATGGATGGGCTGAGATTTGGGTCTACGATCCCGGTCCGCGAAACTGGATTCCTTTGAACGGCACGGCCATCCAATGGGGGCAGGTCGGAGATATTCCCGTGCCCGCGTGTTATGTCACTCCTGGCAAGACGGAGATTTGCACTTACAATCGCACCACCGGCATGTGGTATTTGCGTGGCGGCTGGTCAGTGCAATGGGGCCAACCCGGCGATATTCCTGTGCCGGGAGATTACGACGGCGATGGGCGGGATGAGATTGCCGTGTGGCGTCCCTCGACTGGCGACTGGTTTGTGTATGGCAAAGCCGCCGTTCGTTATGGCACAAGCACGGATCGTGTAATGCAACTTCCGTGGGCGATTCGTCGACTCTATTGGCCGAATAATTGAAGCAGGAAACTGAAATTCGCAACGCGCAGACTTTAGGCGATGCTTCCCGAAGTCTGCGCGTTTATTCTGTTTCAGTCGCCATCCGATTCTAATTCCACAACGAAACCGTCTAATTCAGTTTGAATTTTAGCGGACGAAGACAGTCCATTGCTGGATCACTGGAAATGAACCCGGCATCATCCTTCTTTCGATTCAGTTTTTTTGTCTTCGTCGCTCACCTGTTTACAGCCGTGGCGGTGGCGAAGCCGAACCCGCAAGATACAGAAAAGGGGCACATTTATTCCGTCGGGGCCGCAAGCATAAATATCACGCCGGCCTATCCGGTGCTGATGAACGGTTTCTATAATCGCACCAACGAGTCGACAGGAGTTCTTCAACCGATCTTCGCCAAGGCTCTGGCAATTGGAACGGATGCGGAAGGTCCAGCCATTTTGATTTCGGCGGATAATTGTGGTTTGCCCAGCCAGATTCACGAGATCTTGTCGAAACGTCTGGCTAAGAAAGGAATTACTTCGGACAAGCTGGCGATCTGCGTTTCTCACTCGCATTCGGCGCCGAGATTAAATGGCAATCTCAACAACATGTTCGGTAAAGATGTTCCGCCGGAACAACAGGCGCACGTCGATCGATACACTGCAGAGTTTATCAACAAGCTGGAGAAGGCCGCTCTTGCCGCACTGAAAAACCGTCAGTCAGCACGACTTTCCTGGGGAAAAACAACGGTGGGTTTCGCCATGAATCGCCGCGTCTCCAATGGGCCGGTGGATCACGATCTCCCGGTGTTAAAAGTCACCAGCAAATCGGGCAAGAACATTGCCGTATTAATCAATTACGCCTGCCACTGCACAACACTGCACGCGGATAATATGAAGATCAGCGGCGACTGGGCAGGCCATGCTCAGGAAGAATTGGAACGTGTTTTTCCCGGGGCGATTGCAATGACGGTGATTGGCTGTGGCGCCGAATGCAATCCAGCCTCCATGGTAAATACAAACGCGGAGGTGAAGCTGGCGCTGGCCAAAGAATACGGACAAACAATCGGCGACGCAGTCCGCAAGCTTACGACGACGACTTCGCTGTATGAAAAATTGGAGTGTCGATCCAAACAGATTCAGCTGCCACTGGCAGGATTACCCACGCGTCAGGAATGGGAAACTCTTGTGAAGGTGAACGAACAACCGCAAGGGTTGCCGCAAACGGCCTATCATGCCCGGAAAAATCTCGCCCGGTTGGACCGCGGGGAAACTTTACCGACAGAGGTCCCTTACATTTTACAAACATGGAACTTTGGAAAGGAGCTGGCCTTTGTTTTTTTAGCCGGTGAAGTGGTAGGCGATTATTCGCTTCGGTTGAAAAAAGAATTCGATCAGGAGCGTCTTTGGGTAACTGCCTATGCGAATGATGTTCCTTGTTATATTCCTTCGCGGCGCGTCTGGAAACAACACGGTTACGAAACCGAAACCTCCATGGTCTACTACGATTGGCCGACTCGTTTGGCCGAGAGCACCGAAGACACCGTGATTGGCGCCGTCCACGAACTCATGCCGTCAGGCTTTGACGCAACCGCAGCAGAACCATCACCAGCCGAAAAAGAAAAGCGGCACATTTACTTGCTCCTCGGGCAATCCAATATGGTCGGTCGTGGCATAGTCGAAGGTCAGGACCGATCCGCGCATGCGCGTGTGCTTCTCTTCACCGCCAGTAATCATTGGGATCTTGCGGTGGAACCCCTCTTCGGGTCAGGACCGCGGGCCGGATTCGGTCCAGGGTTGGTTTTTGGCAAATGGGTTGCGGCCAAAGAAACCAACGCGAACATTGGTTTAATTCCCTGCGCGGTCGGCGCCACTTTACTTCAACGCTGGGAACGCGGCGGCGATTTGTACTCCAACGCCGTCGCTCGGGCCCGGATCGCGATGCGTGACGGGACCCTCAAAGGCATTCTATGGCACCAGGGCGAGCAGGATAGCATTCTGGAAAGTGATGCCAATTCCTATCACGACCGTCTCGTCAAAATGATCGCTGATATTCGCACCGATCTCGGCCAACCGAATCTGCCATTTGTCGTCGGGCAAATCGGCGAGTTTTTATATACCCGTAAAAAACAACAAACCCCCTTTGCGAAAACCGTGAACGACGCCCTGGCCCGCATTCCCGAAGAGGTCCCCTTCACGGCCTGTGTTCATTCGACCGGCCTGACGCACAATGGCGACGAAGTTCATTTCAACGGCAAGTCGCAACGGGAACTGGGGAAACGTTACGCCATGGAAATGTTAAAACTGCGAAGCGCGATCGACAAAACAAAATGAACACGCTGACTCCTTCTTCGGTAACATCACCAGCTACCAGCGCCACTTCCGAGAGCGCTTCGAAACGATTGATGTCGGTCGATGTTCTGCGCGGCTTTGACATGTTTTGGATTGTGGGAGCGGGATCGCTAGTTGTCGCGCTGAGCCAGATGCAGACGCCGTCAAAAGAAGACGGGTTCTCGTTCACAAAATTTTTAGTCACGCAGTTTCAGCACGTGTATTGGGAAGGCTTTCGGTTCTACGATCTCATATTCCCGATGTTTATTTTCATTGTCGGTGTCTCGCTGGTGTTTTCGCTGTCTAAAACCGTGGCGCAAGGAGGGCGTGCCTCAGTTTTAAAAAGAATCGCTGTCCGCACGTTGCTCCTGATAGTCCTCGGCATTATTTATAACGGCGGTCTGAGTGGAGATTGGGCGAACGTCCGGTTGGTCGGAGTGCTCGGTAGAATTGGGATAGCTTACTTCGGCGCGGCGTTGATCTTTTGCTTTTTCCGCACCCGCGCGATGGTCGCGATCTGCGTCGGGCTGTTGGTTGGTTACTGGGCAATCATGACGTTTGTTCCCATTCGTAACATTTCTCTGGAAGCCGGTAATCTGAAAAAGCTCATGAAAACGACTGGCATTTCCGACCTCCATACGCTCTACGATCAAACCACCACGTATGTTTCCGGCAGTTACGCCAAAGGACTTAACGTCGCTAATCATTTTGATTTTCTTTATCTGCCCGGAGGCAAAGCCTATGGAGATCAGTTCGACCCGGAAGGTTTGCTCAGCACAGTGCCCGCGGTTGCGACCTGTTTGCTGGGAGTCTTCGCCGGTCTCTTGCTGCGGAATAATTCAGTGCCCGATAAAAAGAAGGTCATACTTTTGATCGCTGCCGGCGTCCTTGGCGTGAGTCTCGGTTGGATCTGGAACCACCAGTTTCCCGTCATCAAACGCATTTGGACATCTTCTTACGTCCTCGTCGCCGGAGGTTATAGCGCCATTCTTCTGGGTATTTTCTATTTGGTCATTGATGTCTGGAAATTCCGAAGATGGTGCCAGCCGTTTCTATGGCTCGGAATGAACTCCATTACGATTTACATGGCGGCCAACATCGTCGACTTCCGTAAGTTGGCGGAGCGCTTCAGCGGAGGTGGGGTTAAAGGTTTCCTCAACGATCACCTGCTGAAAGGAAGCGGAGACCTTCTTATCTCATTGACGAGCCTGCTCTTGATATTTCTGATCGCTCGCTTCCTCTATCGAAGAAACATCTTCTTGCGTTTGTAACAGTTACCGCGGGCGAACCAGCATCTCTTCTACGATCACATGGCTGGGGAGATTGATGCAGAACACCGCGCAACTCGCCACATCCTCGGCCCTCATCATTTTTGCGCGAAGATCGGCGCCGGGGGGTTGCGGCCGTTTTTCAAGCAGCGGCGTATCAATATCCCCCGGAAAAATCGCGCAGGCGCGAACGCCATTCCCCCGCTCTTCCGCATTGATGCTTTGTGTCAATCCGGCGAGACCGAATTTGCTCATCACATACGCCGGCCCCGCTTTCGGCGACGCCTGTTTGCCTGCGTCCGAAACAATGTTGATAATGGTTCCACGGCTGCGCTGACGCATGCCCGAGAGAAACGCCTGCACACAATAATACGCTCCATTGAGGTTCGTATTCATCATGGCGTGGTAGTCCTCGAGCGAAAGGACTTCGAGAGCTCGTTTCGGTGCGTTCGTGCCCGCGGCATTGACCAACACTTCAACCTCACCCAACGCAGTAGAGATTTTTTCGGCCATTAATTTCACCGCGGACGAATCGCCAATATCACACGACGCTATTACGACATCCTTCCTCGGTAACTTCGCCATCGCGGCCGTCTCTTCCAACGGCGCGCGGCGTCTGCCGACCAGGCCAAGGCGCCATCCCTCACGGGCCAATTGAATAGCTATCGCACGGCCAACGCCACTTCCCGCTCCAGTAATTACCGCTGTCTTGGTCATAACAATTCTTAAAAAATTTTCCGTAAGAAACAACCTCAGCCTAACCCTCTCCCTTCCCAGGAAAGGGAAGAGCAAGGGCAACTGCTTCCTTCATTTAACAACGTCCCAGCAAATCCAGCGCACCGATTTTAAAAAGACGGAGAACGATTCCCCGTCTCCTGGGAAGGAGAATGCCGGGGTGAGGTCGTTTTTGCGTTACAGATCAATCCACTGACGCGTCTCCGCCGATCGCACCGCCGCGTCCATCACAGCCTGCGCACGTGCTCCTTCGTGAAAGCCTGGAACACACGGACGCTCATGGCGAATGGCGTCGACGAATTCCCACATTTGATCGTAACGGAATGTCACCAATGGATCTCCCTGCCCTACGTCGCGCGGAGAACCAGGCGCTTTCCAATATTCCTTCGGCACCTCAATCGTCTCAAGTCCTGAACCGCCGACTTTCCCGGTCTGCAACTTGTTCCACTCGCCGGTAATAAAAACAAACGAACGCTCTGATCCGTTTACTTCCACGTAATCCAAACTGCGCCAGCTTTCATTTCGTCCACTCGCGAGCTTGCTGCTTTCCAGCACGCCAGTCGCGCCATTCTGGAAGTCTGCGAGAATCGCCACCCAATCATCGAGATCATTCGGCTGACCACCTCGCGTGGGATGAACGATCTTTGTATTTGCCACGATCCTTTTCATCGGACCGACCAACAGATGCGCGAAATCAATGCGATGACTCAGCATGTCGCCGAGCTCGCCCGTGCCGGAAAGTTTCTTCACCTGACGCCAACCGAGTCCGCGCGTTCCCCAATCCTGCAAACGGCACGAACGAAAATGATAAGGCTGTCCCAGGTCCCCGCGCGCCACGAGATGGGAGAGGTAGCGCATCGCGGGAACAAAACGATACGTAAACGCCGTCATGTGCCGCACTCCGCCGTGGTCCGCTGCCTGTGCCATCGCTTCTGCATCGGCGAAATTTAACGCCAGCGGCTTTTCACAGAGAACATGTTTCCCGTGCGCAATGGCATCGAGCGCAATCTTCGGGTGTGTAAAGTTCGGCGTGGCAATAATCACGGCGTCGACGTCATCCCGACTGACGATCTCCTCATGTTTCGTCGATCCCACGGTCACGCCGGTTTGTTGACGCGCACGCTCGAGCGTCGCCGGATCCGCGTCGCACAAGGCGACCAGTTTTGTTCCCGGGCAAAGTGCCAGTCCGGGCAAATGGTTCTGCAACGTGATGCCGCCGCAACCGATGATGGCAAAGTTAATCGATGTCATTTTCCTCGATCTGAATAGTGACGCGACACGATGGCATTGAGCCCGAAAAACTCAACGCCGAAGAAAGCCTCGGAGTGTAATTCAAACTGGCAGGCAACTCCGCCTCTCCCGGATCTTCCCTATTGTTCCAATCCGTTCTAAAATGTCCTACAAAGGTGCTCGTAAATCGCCGAAATGAATCGCGGAACTCCCGTATGTTGAACCTTTACCAGGCTGTTTTGACCAACCCGAAGTACAGCAAACTCGAGTTGGGCGAGTTCTTGTTTGCCGAGTACACCTGCGGCACCAGCGCTGACAAACTCCCGAACTGGACTGCCACCGATTATCTCGTGCATGTGGTCACGGGCAAAAAAACCTGGCACACCGTCGACGGAGTCTGGCTCGTTAATCCGGGCGAAACGTTGTTCTTCAAAAAAGGAGCGACGATCCTCGAGCAACACTTCGAGGAAGATGTTTGTCTCTTGATGTTGTTTATTCCCGACGCTCTTCTCCGCAGCGCTGTCCGCGAAGTCAGCACTGCGTTGCAACTCAAAGGAATAAATCGCGAACCGATCAAGACCGCCTTGCGTGTCCAAAACGATGTCGCGCTCACCGCTTTGTTTCAATCGATGCGCACGTATCTCGCCGGAAGTGAAAAGCCTCCCGAACCCCTCGTGCATCACAAGTTGAAGGAACTGGTGATCAGTGTCCTCGCGAGTGGAACGAATGCCGAACTCGCCGCTTATTTCCAGCAGGTCGGCGCCACCGAAGGGCCTTCTGTCGCCGAGATTATGGAGGAAAATTTCCGGTTCAATCTGTCCCTGGAAGAATACGCAAAGCTGTGTCACCGCAGTCTGTCGTCGTTCAAGCGGGAATTTCAGGCGCAGTTCCACGACTCGCCCGGCAAGTGGTTGATGAAGCGCCGTCTGGATTACGCCGCCAACCTCCTTCTCAATTCATTCATGAACGTCACGCAGATAGCTTTCGAAAGCGGCTTCGAGGATGTCTCGCATTTCAGTCGTGTCTTTAAAACCCGTTTCAGCAGTTCCCCGCTGGCGTATCGGCAAAACTGTTCCGCAGCAAACTGACCTTCACAGGCAAAATTTTGAACCTGCCAGCAATGCACGCTTCGCCGACCGGGAGTAGGTTGCCGCAGATGGGCTGGACCCGTAATCCGGTTCAACAGGCAATTTATGTATAACAAAGAGAATCTCGCGAAGATCAAAAAGATGAACGAACTCGCCCCAGAAGTGATGAAAGCGTTTTGGGCGTTCGACAAACTGTCGGTCGCGGAAGGAGCGATTCCGGTGAAATACAAAGAACTGATCGCTGTCGCCGTCGCGGTGACCACGCAATGTCCTTACTGCATCGACATCCATTCTGCCAATGCCCGCAAAGCCGGTGCCACGGAAGCAGAATTGACGGAGGCTGCCATCGTTGCCGCCGCATTGCGCGCGGGAGGTGCGATCACTCACGCGACTCACGCATTGAGCTGAGGCCGCTGTTTTTTCCCCCGCGTCCATCAACGCCCGTGAGAGATTCAAACCTTTTGCGGGCGATTTTAATTCCCATCCGCGGACAACTGCACGATGACGAATCCAAAATCGAAGATTGTGTCCAGACCTTCTTTCGACACTTTCACCGCGGGGGACAAACTGTAGAGCACACGCCGACCGTCCGTTCCGTGATCGACCTTGAGCACGATGCCCGCAGCAACCATTTTGCGGAGATGCGCCAGGGTGGATTTCGTAAACGCTTTGCCATGTTTGGAATACCCGAATCCCCTGCCCGCCTCTTTGAGATCGGCGCCGGCTTGTGGTCCTCCCGCGGCGAACGCCACCAATAACTTCCGGCGCGCCTGCGATTTGAGGACGCCAAAAGTCAGTTGCTCGTCAAGCTTCGGAAAATTCGAGGGCGCCGAATTGCTGTTCGCCGGAGATTCCATGCGCGCAACACTCTAAAACTATTCACCCCTCCCGCAAGCCAGAAAAACCCACGGCCACGATTCTCATCCACCGCCGGAAACCGGATGAAACTCCCACCAAAATCCTCCAAAACTCAGCGTAGCCCCTTCTTTTCTTCATTCCAAACCCCAAAAACCTCGTGAAATCCGGTTTTTTAGCCCTCCAAAATCAGTCCAACCCGCGGGGAACCCGATTTAGGGTAACGAAAAGTTAACAAAGCACCATGCTTTGTTAACTTTTCGTTACCCTAAATCGATCCAGCACCGTGCTTTGTTAACTTTTCGTTACCCTAAATCGGTCCAGCACCATGCTTTGTTAACTTTCCGTTACCCTAAATCGGTCCAGCACCATGCTTTGTTAACTTTCCGTTACCCTAAATCGGTCCAGCACCGTGCTTTGTTAACTTTTCGTTAGCCTAAATCGGGACAGCACGCGGTTTCCCCGATTTCTTTTGCCGGGAAATTGGCTTCGAACGAGTTATGGGTCTAAAGGAATTTGCCGGCGAGAAAAGAGCTGTCGCGTATCGGATTCTGCTCAGCTTGTTTGTGGCGATAGTCCTTTTTTCACCACGATTGCTTACTCAGAGATTTTATTCCTGGCTCTCGATTGGTTCGGATTTCTGTGGAAAAACAATCCACGAGCCGGTTAACCGTAAAGGCACTACGGCAACTTCGCATTCTTCAAAGAAAACCACTGCGCGATGGTCAATTGTCGAACGCAGATCATATTTTGGTTCCATGAAGCCTGGGCGGCGGCACCGTAATACAGCAGCGCCCCTGCCCCATTCGCGTTAGGAAGTAAAAAGGGTGTGACATGGCCGTGTCGTTCCGAAGCAATGTCCATTCGTCCGGCAAGAAGTCCCATGTCGTTCCATTGGACTCCATCGCGACTCACAGCGTAGGCTGTGCCGGCGTGGGACTCGTAGAGCATCAACCATTTTCCTTCAACTGCACACGACGTGAATTCCGCCCGCGTTATGGTCGAACACCGGTTGATCTCCGTGACGTTGCCAATGCAATCCATCCGAGGATGTCGCATAGCCGACGAATCGTTGTGAGTTGGCGTTCTTCGGCGCTTTCTCATCCGGCGCGCCCAACGGCAGGTCTTTGCGTCCATCGTACCACATGCGAAATTGGCCGGACTCGAACAGCACCGAAGGACGCCCGACGGATAAAGAATCCCAGCGTCCAGCAGCGCCGGGCGAAAGGACATTACCGCGCTTCTGCCAATGGATTCCGTCGGTGGAAGTCGCCGCCGCAATTTCATCAGTCACACCCGCAGCGGCGCGGGTGTAAAACATCCAGAGCACACCATTGACCGAAACGACCGAGGGATCATTGCAGTGATTGGCGGCGCTGTCTTCCAGCACGATGCCGCGTTGTTGCCAACGAAAACCGTCGGAGGATTCGGCCAAATGAATTCGATCGTGACCATCCTTTCCCTGCCCTCCGAACCACATGCGCAATCCACTTTTGGTGCGCAGGATTTCCGGGGCGTAAACATTGCCACGTCCGTGAGGCGCCTCTTCAGATTCCAATTCACCCCGGACCACCACCGTCGGCAATGCAATTGGCTCCTTGGCAATTACCACGAAAGACATCAGAAAGAACATCGCCAACACATTGAGGCTTTTTATCTGAAGCATACTTTTTCAGTTCCGAGTCATTTCGCCCGGGGCGAGTTCAATCCAGAATCGAGTTCCTTTGCCGACTTCCGATTCGAAACCGATCTTTCCCGACATGCGTTCTACCGCCGCGCGCACGATGGCAAGGCCAATGCCCGTTCCTTCGACTCCTGCGTGAGGTTCCAATCGCTCGAACATTTCAAAAATTCTCGCCTGATGCTCCGGAGCGATACCGACGCCATTATCTTCCACCCAAATACGAACTGACCCGTTTCGTGTCTCGGACCAGATTTTAATCTGAGGCTTGCGATCTTGCGGCACGAATTTCATCGCATTCGAAATAAGATTCGAAAAGCACTGCGTGAGATAGGATTTTTGTCCTGTGACCACCGGAAGTCGCTGCACATCCATCTGAGTTCCATTGAGGTTCGGATAGGTCTGCAAGACATCGCGCACGAGATCATTTAGATCAATCGGTCCCAGGGGCAATTGCACCGCGGCAACCTGGCTATAGGCGAGAATGTCATTGATCAAACCATCCAATCGCACTGCGGCCCGACTGATACGTTCCAAAAAGTCGAGCGCTTCCGGCGGCATTTCGGAGGAAAAGTCCTCCTTCAGAATGGAGGCAAAACTTTGCATGGCTCGAAGTGGAGCACGCAGATCGTGGGAAACGCTGTAGGAAAAACGTTCCAATTCGCGGTTGGCGGCCGCGAGTTCCGCGGTTCGTTCCTGCACGCGTTTCTCGAGACTGGCGTTGAGGCGTTGCACCTCTTCATGAGAAAGTTTCAATTGTTTCCGACGTTCCTCCAGCGCTTGCGCCATTTGTTCGAACGCCCGCGCGAGCTCCCCCAGTTCCCCTTTGTCCATGCGCAGCGATTTGTCAGCCGGACGCCATTCATCGGCGCCAAGATTGCGTGTGGATTGAATGAGTGCCTGCAATGGCTCGAGGAAAAAACGTTCCGAATAAAAATATCCCGCTGCCAACACCACCACAAAGATACAGGACAAGACGGCAATGTTCTTCCAAAGGACATAATGCGCATCCGCGAATGAAGTAGCGGTCGGCACCTCCACTGCCACAATCAAAGCGGCATCTTTTGCGTCGTTGACACGAGAAACCGCGACAAGTTTACCAACGCCATTCGAATCGGATATTTCAAAGGCATTCTCGGTATGGCGACTCAGCGCATTAAAGGTAGCAGACGATTTCGCCGTCTCGCTTTTCTGATCGGGAAATCGCGCAAGAACAACACCGGCGCGGTCATATAAAGTAATGGTCGTCTCTGGAGGCAGTTGAATATTGGCGCTGACCTTGCGCAGTTCACTCAACTTTACCGACGCATAAAGAATCCGAAAAATTTTCCCCTGCGCATCGAGAATCGGATAACCGAGATCAAACGTCGGACCGTGTGCGGGCCCATTCGTTTCGACATCGCCAATCGAAAAATCCTTCGTCGCCAGGACACGGCGATAACAGGACCACTCCGCAAAGGAATGACCTGAATCTTTTAAGGAGGAGCACGCGAACAAGACTCCGTTGCTTTCCAATAGACCGAAGTCAGCGTATTCCGGCATCAATTTGCAAAGGTTGGCAAAATGAAGGTGGATGGCGGTCACATCGGATCCATGTGTCAAAAACTGGATCTGGGTAACCGTGAGAATGAGCTGTTTCGCCTTTTCCGCAAAGGTCTCCTGTTTCGCCGCACAAAGATTTGCGAGCGCAACTGTCTGGTCCCTTACTTTGTCCTCTTCGACTCGTCGCTGGTTGATACTGCTTCGAATCGTGAGGATGAGGGCCGGGATAAAAATCAGCAGAAGAAGGATGGCAAGACGGACCCGAACACGCGCAAAAAGAGGAATGTGGGTGGCTCCGTTCAAGCTAAAGCCATTTTAATCCAAGCGCTTTAGTTGGCGAGAAAAACCGCAGATTAAGAACTTTCGTGTGAGATCCATAGCGGTCCCAAACAGTAAACCTGCGTTTTCACCGCACCACCATAGGAAGGTTTCATAAAAGTCCCTACTCTCGCTTTCGATGGCCCCACCCAATCAACGCTCCATCGGCACCATTGCTGTCTGGGCTGAAAAGCCAGCCAAACAGAAAACACCAGCAGCACGGAAAGCGTTGCGCAGACAACAATACCCTGCTGGGTTGTTGTCAGTCTTCGAAACATACGCTTAGTCCTGCGTTTTAAATGTTGCCACGAGGGGGCGATGATCTGAGCCAAGCCCCCAGTTCGGAATCGTCGCAATATAAGTATCGTCCTTCACCCATTCACGAGCCATGCCGGAACTGAGGAGAAGATAATCGATACGGCTGTAGGTGTCTTCTTTGCCGTAAAAGTGAGTCCAGGTGATATTCCGGGGATCATAGTGAGGATTGGAATTCGGGAGATTATCACCGTTTTTTTCCGCCGGACGTGTATCAATCAACTTTGTTTTGCCGCGTCCCAGGACAGCGCGAACACCCTTCGAGTCCCGAATGTCGTTAAAGTCTCCCAACACAGCGAGATTGATATTGGGATCCTTCGCGAGCAATGCGTCCACCTTTTCCCGCAAAAGAATCGCCTCTTGTTCCCGCAATTCCCCTTCATCCGCCTCGGGCACCGGGCGACGTGATTTCAAATGAGCCGTAATCAGGGTGAACGAATATTTATCGGTGGGATGAATTTCGACCTCAGCGAAACCGCGGCTCACTTCAAATTGTTTGCCGTTGAGAAGAAACTTGTCACGTGTGTGCGGATGCTTCGCCACGAAAGGAAACTTGCTCAGGATAGCAACGTGAATATTGGGGTCATGGCCGCTGATGTGTTCCCAATAAGGCAGGTCGAGCCCGTCTTTTTTCAAGGAATCTCGCAACTCAAAAAATGCGTTGGTGCTTCCCATTTCCTGGAAAGCGATCACATCCGGCTTCATCGCCAAAATGCTTTCCCGAATTTTTGCTTTGCTGTCAGCGCTCTTGGCCGGACGACCTTCTGCAGGTTGGTCGAGATAGTTTTCGACGTTATAAGTTGCGATGCGAAAAGTGTCAGCAGCGAAACTGTTCAGGACAGCCAAAGCCAGGGAACACGAAAGCAAAAACTTCATGAAAGGCGATGGTGATTATTATCGAACACCAAGTCAAAGAATCTATTGCCTGTGAGCCCCCGATTGAAAATTGAAGGAGCAAGACCTACGCTGCGTCAAAAGAGAAATAGCGGTATGAAATCTTTACTCATTGCTTCGTTGGCGTTTCTTGTCGTCGCCTTTAGCGGATTTGCCCAGGACGCGAAAACACTGAAAACCGGCGATGTCGCGCCAAAAGTTAACGGCAAAGATGAAAACGGGAAAAACTGGTCCCTCGATAAAGCGCTGAAGAAAAAAAACGTTTTGCTTTATTTCTATCCAAAGGACGACACCCCGGGTTGTACGAAGGAAGCTTGCGGCCTGCGCGACCGTATCGGGGAACTTCAGAAAGCGAACGTTGAGGTGGTTGGTGTCAGTTTTGACAATGGCGAAAGCCACAAAAAATTTATCGCGAAGCACAATTTGAATTTCAAACTGCTTCAGGACGCTGACGGCAAAATCGCCGATTCCTATGGGGCTCGCATGCCCGATAAGAATATGGCACGTCGCGTCAGCTTCCTGATCGGCAAGGACGGAACCATTAAGCACATTACCGACACCCCGAAGGCCGACGTGCATCTCAGCGAAATGAAAGACGCCGTCGAGAAATTATCGAAATAAAAGTCCGGCAATTTTTTAACAAGGCGGAACGTTTGGCTTCTGCGCTTTGCTCCAGTATCGGCGCAAAAGGGTGAGCAATTCGAGCAATTCGGTAAAATCGTGAGGTTTCAAAAAGTAACCGCCTGCTCCCAATTCGTAGGCTCGTTTCACATCGTCTTCCTGAGCCGAAGAGGAGAAAACGATTACGGGCGTTATCTTGCATCGGGGATTTTCTTTCAGCCACTGCAGCACTTCGAAACCGCTTTTCTTCGGCATTTTTAAATCCATCAGGATCACTCCAGGATAAGGAAACTGGTCGCGATCAACAAACGTGCCCTCCCCTTTGAGGTAGGAAATTCCTTCTTCACCATCTTTCACACGATAGACAGGACATTCAAACTGAAGTTTTTTGAATGCACGATTAAGCAGGAGCACATCATTCTCGTCGTCTTCCATGACCAGAATGTGCAGACAATGAGACTCTGTGGATGGATCAGGTATCATGTCGAATTAATCCTAAGTCGCTCTCAAGCCGATCGAAATCAGCCGTCCCGTGGTTTACCCAATGAAGGAACGCCGCAATCTCTCTTAAAGTAAAACCAAAACAATTGCGTCCACTCGTCGGGACCGAAGGGCAGGATTTAGGCAGGTTTTTGCCGTTGTTCTAGTTACGCAAACACCAGAACGCTCGAGCCGTAGGTAAAATCCCGAAACACGCAATGACGTCTCAACGGAGGACAGGCGTTTCCAGGTTTCCCTTTTTGCGACAGACCACAGTTTTCAGAGGTTGGTTCGCGGACGCATAAAGAGGAAGCATGTCTTCCATTTTCATCAAAATCCAGGGTTGATTCTCGCGGCCGCCTGTCTTCGTGAAAACAATATCATCCGCAACATAAACAGCGGAGTGCAAAATGGCGTCGTTGGAAGTCATCACTAAGATGATATCGCCGAGATGCTTATTTCCCGAAACGATGTCATATTCCTCGTCAATCGCTTGTTGAACTCTTTTCGCCGAGAGAAAGCTATTATCTGGTGGCTCATTAAAAAAGTTTAGCGTACTCCAGTGGCAATTTTCGTTGGGCAGTGCCTGAACTCGATTCGGAGAAGGGAAAGTATAGAGGCGTTTCCGGGCAAAGGGAGGAAGCAGATGAGCGATATCGACTTCCCAACCGCCATCAACCCGGGTCAACGACTCCAAAAGTGGCTTCAAATCCTTCGCCCTTCCACCAGCACCCCAATATTCCAGCAGACGCGAAACATCCGATTGTTCGGTTAACTTTAGACGCAACATCAGCGTCGACTTCCTGGACAGCATCTTCACCAGTTGAATCTTTTCCTGCTGGTTGTCGATATGGGACAAAACGGCGGAAATATCAGAAAAAGCCAGTAAGGATCCCTTTGAATACAGAAGCGATTTTACGAGCGCCACTGTCTTTTCAGTAATGCGGGAATAATTAAATCGCTCTTTCAGCATGTCTGGCCGAAAGACAAATGGCGTTGCGATAAATCCATTTTCCTCAAAGGTCGCCAGCAACGTATATAGCTTCACACGAATTTCCGGACTCAAATCCAGCACGAACGTTTCACCAGGCATCACCCAGATCCCATTGGTCGTTTGCTGCCATTTCGACCGTTGTGTGACCGACTGCAACTCGGATGCCCGCAAACCCAGAGAATGAAAACAACTCGTCAGATTAGCGGCATCGTATCCCTTAAAAAACCAGCGGGTCTCTTTGACCTGCGCTAAACTTTCAGCCGCGTATTGGTCTGGCGGTTCAAGGGTAATTTTTACATATTCAAGATTTCCCCACGGTCCAGGATTACAATCAAACACCGAGGAAGGCGGACGAGCAACCACCTCTGACGCACGGACATCGAGAGAAGCGAGCAAAAATGAAACAACGAATGCGCCAGCCGCTAGAATGGCTTTGTAACCCGCT
This sequence comes from uncultured bacterium, assembly GCA_966095605.1. Lineage (GTDB taxonomy): Bacteria > Verrucomicrobiota > Verrucomicrobiia > Limisphaerales > JACDHS01 > CBHWET01. The sequence continues at coordinate 31,619 of CBHTTJ010000020.1, forward strand.
GGCGTTTTTGGCATTCGGGACACGGTAGAGTTTCCCTGAGAATAGCAAACCACCGGCCATCAGGCAATACCTCATAAACTGAGAATCCTAAAACCCGATCCCAGGAAACAACCTGTTGTCCCCTTTTAAAATAAAATTTTCCTTTGCGTTTTCGTCGTATTTTTGAGGCTATTTCGATTGCAGAATGGAAGAGAGCAAAAACATAACTCGCAAAAGCGCGTCAAATCTCGCCCTTGCTTTCATCCTTTTACCCAAAGAAAAGCGAGATGCCATGTCGGCGCTCTATGCTTTCTGCCGCGAGGTGGATGATGTGGCCGATGATGAAGCGGTGCCAGTGAGTGATCGCCGCGCAAAGCTTTCCGCCTGGCGCAACGACGTTCGTCTCGCCTGCGAAGGCGGCTCGCCGCAATTTGTCGTCAACCGAGAACTCCAACCGGTCATTAAGCATTACAAGTTGCCCTTTGATTATTTCGACGATTTGATTCGTGGCGTTGAGATGGACCTCGATATCAAGCGCTACGAAACCTATGAGGAGCTGGAACAATATTGTTATCGGGTAGCCTCTGTTGTGGGATTGCTGAGTATCGAGATATTTGGCTACAAGAATCCAGCGTGTCGTGACTACGCAATTTATTTGGGAAAGGCCCTGCAACTTACCAACATTTTGCGCGACGTCCGAACCGATGGTGAACGCGGCCGCATTTATCTTCCATTAAATGAACTGAAAAAGTTCAACGTGTCGGAAAAGGAAATCCTCGCCTTTGCATACTCGGATTCTTTCGCAAAGCTGGCGGCAAACGTAGACGAGCGTGCGCGTCATTTTTACGAACTCGCGCGCAAGAGCCTGCCTCAAGAGGATCGTCGCTCCATGATCGCCGCGGAATTGATGGGATCAGTCTATTGGCGCTTGTTGAAAAAATTGGAACGCAAAAGATTTAATGTCTTCGGTCCAAACCCTACTCGTCTGAACAAAGCCCAAAAAATAATGCTGATTCTACGCACCTGGTACCGGCTTTCATCCGGCGCGATGATCCCAAATTACGGTACATAGGAGTTTCAGCCAGCTGTCCCGACCAATGCCCCGTCTTATCGTCAACGCGGATGACTTTGGCCGCTCGCACTCAATCAATGCCGCAGTGATTCGCGCGCATCGTGAGGGGATTTTAACGACGGCAAGCCTGATGGTGAATGAACCTGCGTGCGATGAAGCCGTTCGACTGGCAAAAGAAGCTCCTCAGCTGGGCGTTGGCCTGCATCTGGCATTGGTGTGCGGAAAATCTGCGCTTCCTGCCGACCGCATTCCGAATCTGACAAACACCAAACACCAATTCACCGATAATCCGGTGAGTGCAGGTTTCCGCTATTTTTTTTCGGCCAAAACCAAACCACAGCTGAAGGACGAAATGGCCGCACAGTTCGACAGATTTCATTCTACCGGCCTTACCCTTGATCATGTGAATGGCCACCTGAATATTCATTTGCACCCGGTGGTGTTTGACCTTCTCATGGAAAACTCCGGCAACTGGGGCATTGGTCATTTGCGTTTGACTCGTGATTCTTTGAGAGAGAACGCCGGGCTCGCGAAAGGCCAATGGGGATATCGTATCAGCCACGCCATCATTTATAAAATTCTCTCTGCGCGCTCGCGCAAACCTCTGGCAGAACGTAAAATCAAGCACACACGCCGGGTGTTTGGCCTGCTGCAGAATGCACGGGTAGACGAACAATTTATTTTAAATCTATTACCCCGGCTGCCCGCAGGTGATTCCGAGCTTTACTCGCATCCCTCCCTCGATGAATTTAAACACGAATTCGATGCCCTCGTGAGCCCGCGCGTCAAAGCCCTGGTTCAGCAAGCCGGCATTGAACTGATTCGTTATCAGGATTTATAAAACCGGTCTTATGCCGAAATTCATTTTGATTCTCTTAATCGCTTTAATTTTTGAAGCGGTCGGTGTCGTCTTCCTCAGTGGCGGTCTAAAACAAATCGGCGACGTACAAAAGGTAAACACGAGCGAAATCGTACGACTGATTAAACGAGGGGCGACCAACAAGAACATTCTGCTGGGAGTCTTTCTTGAAGCTATTTTCTTCGGCTTCCTTTGCTTCCTTCTTTCGCGGCAGGACGTCAGCCTCATTTGGCCTTTAACTGCGCTCGGATTTGTTTTTACGGCGCTCTCGGCAAAATTTTTTCTTGGGGAACATGTCTCATGGATTCGCTGGCTCGGAATTGCCCTGATCGTGATCGGGGCAGGAATCACGACCTACAGCGAAAAGGTAAAAGAAAAGAAAACCGAAACGCCCCAGTTGGAAACGACACCGCAATAGGTTAATGCAAACGCACCCGGGCGAGTAAATCATTCAGTACGCTGGCAAGTTTTTGGGCCGTAATCAGCGTCACGCGCTGGAACTGAATCAACTTGGGAATTTTATTCGGCCGCGTCATAAGCGTCCACGCCAGCTTCGTGTAATTAATTTTATCATCACTGGTCATCAGGGCGTTGAAATCAAGCGGCAAGTCTTCGTCTGCGGCATCGGAAATGACTCGAATAGTCGCGCTGGGAATTTCGTACTGCTTACAAATATTGCGAATGACGGAGGATTCCATTTCAACAACATCCGCCCCGCTGGAACGCCACAAATCATGCTTCTCCTGCGCGGTGACAGCCACCCGTTTTGCGCAATGAAACTTCGCCGGAATAGCCCCAAGCCCCAGCAATGTGTTTCCAAGACCAGCATCCATGTCCTCATCGAACACAATCGCGCCGGTTGGCAGTTCCGGGTTCAGGCCACCGGCAAAGCCGCAGGTAAGAACCAGGCTCGGCCGGACAATCTCGATGGCCGAGCGAATGCTTTCTCCTGCATTTTTTCGGCCTATACCGGTCACGATTACCTCTGCGCGGGAAGGCATAAAAAACTTTGCCTCTTCTTTTACAGCAAAACAGACGAGGACATCAGCCGGACGTAATGGACGCCGTGATTGAAATGGATTGTTTTTGCTCATGATGGGGAATAAGTCGTCTGCACCTGTTATTTTATGCCAGCAAGGCGTTCCGTCCACACTTGATACAGCGACACCGTGGCTCGAACATCCCGGATGCAATATTCCGCCAGTTCACGATAACGCCCTTCTTCCAGCAATCGGCCAACGTCCATCCCAGTAACACCGTGCGCTTTCGGGGACTCGATGCCAAACGCCTTGCAATAAAAGTCCAAATTGAAACGGCGAGCTGCTCCTTCACGTCCGGTAATTCCGTAGAAGGTGAATTGTTCCAGCAGATCGCAATGCGGTTCCGTTTGATAACGATAGCCCAGCCAGTCCTTTCGCGAAATGGGAACGTTCAACAATGCGGAGCGCAGGTAAATAAAAGGCACGTCAAATCCCCGGCCATTGAAAGTTACAATGCCTTCATAATGTTTTGCGACATCCCAGAACGCGGTCAACAACTCCACTTCATCGGCGCAGGGCACAAATTCCACTGAGCCGGACTCACTGGCGTTTTCCTCATAGTCATCCGCGGTAAAGAGAACTTGTCCCCGGCAACTCTCGGCATTCAACATACCGATACAAACCACCTGGGCTGTAAATGGCCACAAGCTGAACTGGCGTTGAATGGTGGCTTTAGCATTTTCCCGCTCAAGCCCTTCGGGGAACTTTGCGGCATCGCGAAAAAGGTACTCCTGTTGGGTATAATCAAAGTCATCTGGCGGTAACGCAGAGGTTTCGATATCAAAAACAAGTTTCGCCATGCGAAGCGAAGCGTAAGCAAAACCTTTGCTAAAAACCAGAGTGTTTTAACGGTTTCAGATCGCTTTCCGTCCGCAAGTGGAAGCCGCCAAACTTTCTTGCGTCGCCCGCGCGCGGTTGTTACAACCGATCCAACGGCCCCAAAGGCGCAACCAACGTTATGGTCCCCATTAAAATCCAGTGTTCCTGTGGTCAAAAATTCTCGTTCGACGTAGAACCGGCAGGCGGGCGAATGCCTGATGCCATCGCTTGCCCGGCTTGCGGACGAGATGCTACCGCTCTTGGCAACGAGCAGATCCGATTGAAAGAAGGTAAAGCAGCAACTCCGGTGGCGGCTCGAAGGAACAAAAATCATCTTTTCCTGATTTCGTTAATTTTTGCCGCTATTCTGGGAATCCTGGGCGTCACGGTCGCCGTCTTTTTTGTGTACAGGATTCGCTCGGCGGTTCCGCAGGAACGCGTTCTTGCTTCTCGACCGGCATCCTCTAAAACCGATAACAAAACCCCTTTGAGTTCTGACGCCCCGGCCTCTCCTAAACCTCAACGAGATCCGACCTGGGTCGCCGTGGGCGCTATGTTCGATAGAGATTTAAAAACCAGACACGTGGAGATTACACGAGTCCTCGCAAATTCTCCCGCTGAAGAAGCGGGCATTGAATCCGGAGACATTCTCCTGAGCATTAATGACGAGCCGATTCAGGATTTGCGTTTGAAGGAAATTGTCGAACTGGTCTACGGTCCCGTCGGATCAAAGATCAGCATGGATTTAATCAATCCTGATACTGGCAAAACAAATCGGGTGGAAATGATTCGGCGGAAGTTCAGCACAAGACAAAACGCGACTCCCAGTCAGAAAGTGGAAGGAACGCCATAACATTCCTTCCACTTTGAGCCGTTCAACGGCGTTTTACTTGCTTTGTTCTTTGGATTGATCCTGGCTCTTGTGTTTTTCCACACAGGCCTTGCACATCTTAGCTTCCTTGCCTTTCATGGCTTTCTTAGCCGTTTCTTTGCAACAGGCCGGAGCGTCTGCTTTCATGCATTTGGGACAAAGTTCACCCGCTTTAACTTTGGCGGCGGTTTCTTTGCAACATTCACCGGCGAAGGCCGTGGACATAGACAATGCTGCGGCAACGATAGCGATGGTGAGATAACGAACGATTGATTTCATTTTGATTTCCTTTTTATTGTGCGCAAGAGCGCGAGTTCAATAATGGGAAGCGTGACAAAGCGATTTATTCCCGGAATTCTTCCAAAGCCCCGCTGATAAATTCCCTTTGAATTCCACGCTGAATTCCAGCACATTTGCCGCTCGATTTTTACGGCAGCAAGGTCGCCCTGCGATTTATGGCGGCAAAAACCGTCCCTGCCAGAGATTTACAAATGAAACGCACGCATCATTGCAACGAGCTGCGCCCGGCTCACATCGGGCAGACTGTCACTCTTAGCGGCTGGGTCCATTCCCGTCGCGACCTCGGCGGTCTCATCTTCATCGACATCCGCGATCGCGAAGGCCGCACCCAAACGGTTTTTGATCCTTCCGCTTTATCGAAGGAATTATTTGATGCAGCCGCCGCACTTCGCAGTGAATGCGTAGTAACCGTCGTAGGCAAAGTGCGTCAGCGCCCCTCCGGAACCAACAACACCAAAATTCCGACAGGCGAAGTCGAAGTGGGTGTCACATCGCTCATTGTGCTTAACATGGCCGAGGTTCTACCCTTCCCTGTCGATGATCCTGAAGTGTCGTCGAAGGTGAATGAAGAGTTGCGACTGAAATATCGTTACCTTGATCTGCGCCGTCCGGAAATGACGCGCAACCTCCGTCTTCGCAGCAAAGTCGCTACTGCCACGCGGAATTTCATGGACGAGCAAGGTTTCCTGGAAGTGGAAACACCTGTTCTTTTCAAATCGACCCCTGAAGGCGCCCGCGAATTCCTCGTCCCGAATCGCCGCGATCCCGGAACGGTTTATGCCCTGCCGCAGTCGCCTCAGCAATTTAAGCAAATGCTTATGGTTGCCGGCGTGGAACGTTATTACCAGATCGCTCGTTGCTTCCGTGACGAAGATCAACGTGCGGATCGCCAGCTCGAATTTACGCAGCTCGATTTGGAAATGAGTTTTATCGAACGCGAAGATATCTACGCGTTGATTGAAGGTTTGCTGAAGCGTGTTTGGAAAACCGCTTTGAACATCGAGGTGCCCACGCCATTCAAGCGTATCTCGTTTGAAGAAGCGTTAAATCGTTACGGTATCGACAAACCAGATACCCGCTTTGGAATGGAACTGGTGGATTTTACTGAAGAGTTTCGCAGCAGCTCTTTCAAGGTTTTCAGTGGTGCAATCGCCAACGGCGGTGTTGTCAAAGCGCTCAACGCGAAAGGTCTCGCGGACGCGACTCAAGGCCAGATCGAAACGATGACTGACTATGCCAAGAGTTTTGGCGCCAAAGGCCTCGCCTACATCAAAGTGGAAAAAGGCGAATGGAAATCTCCTATCGTAAAGTTCTTCACTGACGCGGAAAAAGCTGCTTTGACCGCCAAGCTAAAGATTGAAGAAGGTGATTTAATCCTTTTCGCTGCGGATCAGTGGCTCACCGCGTGCGAAATTCTCGGCAAGATTCGTCTCTATTGCGCCGACGTGTTGAAGAGCAAAGGATTGCTGACGATTGATCCAACGCGCTTCGACTTCCTTTGGGTCATTGAATTCCCATTGCTTGGTTTCGATCGCGAACAGAACCGTTGGTACTCGAGCCATCACCCGTTTACTGCCCCCGTCGCTGAAGATATTCCGTTACTCAAGACGGAACCCAAAAAAGTCCGTGGACAACATTACGATATCGTCGTCAACGGCGTTGAACTTGGCGGCGGCTCAATTCGTATCCATCAACCAGACGTGCAAAAAACGATCTTTGAAGATCTTTTGCAACTGCCCCCGGATATGGTGAAGGCTCGCTTCGGTTATATGCTTGAGGCTTTCCGTTTCGGCGCGCCGCCGCATGGTGGCATTGCCCTCGGTTTCGACCGCCTTTGCGCGATCCTTTGCGGCACGCCGAGCATTCGTGACGTTATCGCGTTCCCAAAGACTGCCAAAGGTGTGGACCTGATGACGGATTCCCCGGGAGCTATTGAGCCAAAACAATTGCGCGAATTGCATCTGGAATTGAAAGTCCCGAAGAAAGAATAAGTCCTCGCCCGCTACTGTTTTTCGACAAACCGCTGCCGCCTGATTAATGGTTGCAGCGGTTTCCGTTTACGGGACGCTCCAGTTTTCGCTACTTCCCATGGGACAGCAAATCCGCTATAACATCCGATAGTCGGTTCTCCCTTGATCGAACAGCATCCTATGACACCAGTTTCGCAGCAACGTGAATCGTCCCGGGGGCGATCGGCTGCATTCACGCTGGTCGAGCTTCTTGTCGTCATTGCAATTATTGCCATTCTTTCAGGAATTCTTTTGCCCGCTTTAGGCAAAGCCAAAGCAAAGGGCGAAGGGATGAGCTGCTTCAATAACATCCGCCAACTGCAGCTGTCCTGGCTGCTTTACTCCGATGAACAACGTGATCGTCTCCCGTACAACCTTGGAGGCAGCGCCAATCGGAGCAGCGTTGCTCCGCTTGATCCTTTAAATTGGGTAAACGGTTCGATGAGCTGGGAAGTCGAACCGGACAACACGAATTACAGTCTGATTAAACAATCAAGTCTCGCCGCCTACACCAGCTACAACGTGAAGCTTTACAAATGTCCTTCGGATCGCGCTCTCAGCGATGTCCAACGCCAGGAAGGGTGGAAGGAAAGAACCCGCAGCTACTCGATGAATGCCATGGTGGGTGATGCGGGTAGTCTGAGCGTCACGGGAACAAACTTGAATAATCCGGGCTACAAACAATTCTTCACCCTCACGTCGATCCCCAAACCCGCGGATACGTTTGTTTTTCTGGACGAACACCCTGACAGCATCAACGACGGCTATTTCCTGATTAAATTGGATTCCTACGCCGGCGAACCGCATCCGTGGTGGTTTGATTTGCCGGCTTCTTATCACAATAAAAGTGCCTCCATTTCTTTTGCCGACGGTCACGTGGAATCGCATAAGTGGAGCGCTGAAACCTATGCTCCTCCCCTGCCCGAGGCCACGGAACTGCCGTTCTATATTCGAACGGGTCCGTCGCGTGACGACTTTTTCTGGTTGTTGCAGCGATCCAGTATTCTGCAGTGATTCCCCATACATTTTTCTCGACGCCTAAAACGTCACGGGCAAGCTTACGCCATCGCCCATGAGAAAACTCTCTGTCGTTTTCCTTTTTCCGCTGCTGGCTTTATCTCTTTATGCGGAAACATTGCAGCTCAAAACGGAAGCCAATGTCCCCATTGAAATCACGTTGTCGGCAAACCAGGGTCATCGCGATCCATTCAATGACGTTCAGGTAGATGTTCTTTTCACACAGCCGGACGGACAAACAAAGCTCGTCCCGGCTTTCTGGGACGGAGGCAATCTTTGGAAAGTTCGTTACGCTTCGCCCGTCACCGGAACGCACCAGTGGAAAGCGCAATGCTCCGACGTCACGGACAAAGTATTATCCGAAGCCACCGGTTCCGTGAATATTTCCAAATACCACGGAAAGAATCCGCTCTTTCTACACGGGCCCATTCACATTGCGGAAGACAAGCGACACTTCGTTCATGCGGATGGTACTCCTTTCTTCTGGCTCGGGGATACCTGGTGGATGGGGCTTTGTCATCGCCTTCATTTTCCAGATGAATTCCAGCAACTTGCCGTGGATCGAAAAGAAAAAGGATTCAACGTCATTCAAATCGTCGCGGGTTTATACCCGGACATGCATCCCTTCGATCCACGCGGTGCGAATGAAGCGGGCTTTCCGTGGGAAACCAATTACGCGCGCATTCGACCGGAATATTTCGATGCCGCAGACAAACGCATCAAGTATCTCGTCGACCAGGGATTTACTCCATGCATCGTTGGCGCCTGGGGTTATTTCCTCCCATGGATGGGTGTTGATAAAGCCAAACAACACTGGCGCGAATTGATCGCCCGATACGGTTCGTGGCCAGTGGTGTGGTGCATTGCAGGCGAAGCCAACCTGCCGTGGTATCTCGCCAAAGGATTTCCTTACGACGATCGCGAACTCGTTCATGGTTGGACGGAAGTCGCTCGCTACGTCCGTGCCACGGATTCGTTCCGTCACCCCGTGACGATTCATCCAACAGGCATCGGCAAACTGAATTCCCGATGGGCCATCGACGATGCGTCGTTGATCGACTTCGACATGCTTCAAACACCGCACGGCGAACGCGACGCAGTTGCTCCCACGATCTCCGCTTTCCAACACGCCTACAATTTGCCTCCCGCCATGCCGGTCTTAAATGGCGAAGCCAGTTACGAAATGTTGAACGGCCAGATTCAGGCGCAGTGGACGCGCGCAATGTTTTGGCTTTGCATGATCCAGGGCGCGGCCGGCCACACCTATGGTGCGAACGGAATCTGGCAAGTAAATCGACGCGACCAACCGCATGGCGCTTCTCCTCACGGTGGCAATTATGGAACAATTCCGTGGGACGATGCGATGCGGTTGCCGGGCTCTGGACAAATTGGTGCTGCGAGGAAGTTTCTGGAGAAATTTGCGTGGAATAAATGTGTCCCTCTTCCGAACAGCGTGACGTGGGGAGAGAGCAATGTGGCCAACTGGGGAAAATGGATCTGGTTTCCTGAAGGTGACGCTACCGTCGATGCTCCCCTTCAACCACGATTCTTCCGTCGCACCGTTAACATCCCCAATTCTGCAAAACTCCAACGGGCGATCGTCCGTTTCTCCGCCGACGATACAGCCGCACTTTGGGTGAATGGAACTCGTGTCGGCGACGCCGCGGACTGGCGTTCTCCTCGCACCTTTGACATTACGAAATTGTTGAGGAGCGGAAACAACGTCGTCGCCATTCGAGCCGAAAATCTTCCTGCGCCTGTGACGAAAAATCCCGCCGGGCTTAATGCCGCAGTCGACTTATCATCTGAGAACGGAAATGAAACCATCAGTTCTGATGAGAAGTGGCGCGTATCTCGGGAGGAAGTGATAGGATGGGCAACGAGCGGCTTCGACGATTCCCAATGGGTCACAGCCAAGGTCCTGGCCGAATATGGAAAAGGTCCCTGGGGCAAGATTGATTCCGATGATCCGACGTTCGTTCCTTTTGCTCTTGGAATGGGAGACACTCTGCGAATTGTCTACGTCCTCTCTCCGCGAGCGGTCACCGTGTCGAATCTGCGTCCCAAAACCAAATATCGTCTCACGATGTTTGATCCCGTCACTGGAGAATCTCGACGAGATCACGCCACAACCGATGAACACGGCGTCTGGCACTCCCCTGCTCCATCGCACGGACACGATTACGCATTTGCGCTGGAACGCTGATATACAAAAGGAGCCGCTAATCTCCGCTCTGAATTTTTCACGGTGCCTGCCGTCGAAAAACGATCAATGAAGGTTTTCTCTTTTTTGTTGGCGTTGGCGTTGGTGGGGGTCTCTTCCACTGCTCCAGCCGAATCATCCTCCAGTGGCGTCAAAATAATCTCGGCGAAGAAAATTTGGGACGCGGGAAATCACAATGCCTTTACGGATTTGATTCGCTTTAACGAAAAATGGTTCTGCACCTTTCGCGAATCCGAGGCGCACGTCGGTGGGAATGGTAAAATTCGAGTCCTGACTTCGAAGGATGGCGAACATTGGGAATCCGCCGCACTTCTGGCGGAGGAAGGCATTGATCTGCGGGATCCGAAGTTTTCCATCACACCGAATCACCGTTTAATGATGGTTCTCGGTGGCTCCGTTTACGAAGGAAAGAAACTGAAGGAACGTCAACCGCGCGTCACGTTTTCCAGGAATGGATCCGATTGGACCGCCCCTGAGCGCGTTCTGCACAAGGACGATTGGCTCTGGCGCGTCACATGGCATAAAGGACGCGCTTACGGCATTTCATATAATTCTGCGACACCCAGGGATTGGACCGTTACGCTGGTTGAAAGCAAGGA
>CBHTTJ010000021.1:0-41731 GCA_966095605.1 uncultured bacterium
AAAACCTGTCCACCATGTCCCCGCACACCTGTCCACTATGTACCCGGTCCATACAGGAGAGGGCCGGGGTGAGGTCGTTCATGAGATAACACGGATTGTTCGCGCAAACCTTCTGGCGCGACAGTGCCACTACAACCCTCGAAGCTTCCGAAAGCTATCTGTGTTCATCCCTGGTTTTTTGTTAAACCTTCCCGCATTTTCTTCCAGCGCCAAAAATTTCTGCTAGCGTCGCTGCTTGTGAAACGGTTTCTGGTCTTCCCCTTACTTTTTCTGCTCGGCGTCATGGCGCAGGCCCAGGAACAAACGATCGACGCCGACGCGACGTTTCAATCCGCGACAGAATTTCTGCAGGAGAACGCCGAAGTGCTCGACGCTGCCGGCATCGACGTCCAACAGGCACAAAAAATCATCACGGATCTCAACACGACGTTCAGCGGCACCTACGTCTACGACCTCGGGGCAGTGCAACAAAACGCGAAGGAACTAATCCCGATTCTTGAGCAGAGCGACCTCACCGCCGATTACGCGGCGTGGTTGCGTTCGCGCATGGATTACTTTGAAGTCGCCGAGCAACTTCGCAAACAGGCGGCGACGAATACCGTCGTGACCACCACGAACATCATCACCATCACTCGCACGAACGTCGTTCGACTACCCGAACCTTCGCCGCAACAGGAACGGAAAGCCTGGGCGGCAGTGATCGAAAAACGTCCCGTGCCGCCCCTCGCCAAAAAACATCTCGCGACCCTCAAACGCGTTTTCGCCGAGGAAAAGGTTCCGACCGAACTCGTCTGGCTTGCCGAGGTTGAATCATCATTTAATGCGAAAGCAAAAAGTCCGGTCGGCGCCGCCGGTTTGTTTCAGCTGATGCCCGCGACCGCCCGGAACCTTGATCTCTCGACCGGCTTTTTCGGATTCGGCGATGAACGGACTAATCCCGAGAAAAGCGCCCGCGCCGCCGCCCGTTACCTGAAGTATCTGCACAAAAAGTTCAAAGACTGGCGTCTGGCCCTCGCCGCCTACAACGCCGGGGAAGGACGGGTCGCCGAGCTGCTGAAAAAGCATAAAGCCAAGTCCTTCGAGTCGATTGCGAAGTATCTTCCTGCCGAGACGCAGATGTATGTCCCTAAGATTGAAGCCGTTGTCCGCAAGCGTGAAGGCGTCGCCCTCAACGACCTCAAAATGCCGAAAGCGTAATTTTTAATAAGTTTACCTTTTTGAACTTTGTCGGCTTTGGTCGGGGATTAAAAATTTTAACGTCAAAAAACTTTCCGGCGATCCCGGAAAAGTTTTTTTAACCTCAGAAAACAATCCGGCGATCGCCGGAAAGAAATTTTAACCTAAAAAAAGTCTCCGGCGAAAAAAGAAAGAATTTTCCATGTTAAAAAAACGGTCTGGCGATCGCCGGAAAGTTGTTTGAAGTTGAAAAAGTGGTCCGGGGATCGCCGGAAGGCAATTTCATGTTAAAAAAACGCTCCGGCGATCAAAGAAGGACTTTTTCAACATGAAATTTTCTTCCTTGGATTATCCCTCGAGCTTTTCGGCCCCTGAAAATGAGACTACGGAACTGCCAGTCCTGGCACCGGCAAAGATAACCGATCAAAATCAGGCAAAAAAATGGCCGGAAAACGACGCTCAATTTCAGAGCTAAGAAGAGATTTTCATCAATAAAATCAAGGGTCCCAGGTGGTGACACGATGTGGACTACATCTTGTCATCACCCCCGTGCACGTTTTTCTGAAATACTGTCTCCCATTCGATGAGCGCGATGGGCGCTCAGGGTTCAATGTTGAATGTTTAAAGTTCAAAAGTTGGCCCCACAAAGACCAAAACCGGCTGAAAAATGCCGGGCGGCCGGTAAAAAAATGGTCGAAATTGAAAAATATTTTCGCGATTTCGATCAATAAAGACGGGCGTGTCAAGGGGCGGCCCAAGGTTGTCCACAACAGTGGGCCTTACTTTTTGTCCGCCGTTCATGGCAAAAATGATTTCGTTCGCTGGGACGCGAGTCGTTCCAGAGGACACACGAAGACGGGAATGGCACAAACCCCATTTCAGTCACGGGTCTGACAGGCACGCTTTTGTTGTCTGTGACCGACAGCGATGTGCTTCGTGGAGTCTGAAGACGGCGGTCAGACGACCGGAGTCGGAGGACAAGTTAGTAGAAAAATCTGGTGAACTGGAAAGTGGTTACCCACCAGGCATGCTGCCTGTGCTGATGGATGAGAACGGAACTGTTTTCCGTTTTAGCCAACGGCTCCAGACACCGGGCAAAGAGAAAGAAAAGTATATGGAAAATCCTATTACAGAAAACGTACCGGCACTGCTGACATCTGCGGCAGTGGTGAAACAAGCAACCGAGGAATTAGGCGCTGGCATTCCTATGGTGCAAAATACGCCAGCGAATATTGGCGCGGACCTGGATGCGCTCTCCGTTGCGCATAACAACGTCACTAATGCGAAGGCCGCCTACAACGGCGCTCGCATGGTGGAGGAAGCGATTGCAACGGTTAGCCGTAATCACGCCATGTTGACCCGCGATGTGCTCAAACCGCACCTTGGCCGGGAATACAACGTGAACTACGAAGCGATCGGCCTGTATGGCTCGTCCACGTTGCCTTACACGACGCTGGAGTTGCTGCCGATCCTGCAGGCGCAGAAGAACTACTTCGTTGCCAATCCAACATTCGAAAATGAAGCGTTGGATGTCACCTCGCTATATGCGCAGGAGTTGTATGATCAACTCTTTGCTGCGTACGGCAACACCACGACCAAATCGTCGGCATTACAGTCGGCGCGTGTTCTTCGCGACAAGGCTTCTGCCAAATTGCGCAAACGCATGCGAGCGGTGTTGAACGAGCTCGACTTCGCGCTCGATCCGCTGGATTCGCGCTGGGAGAAGTTCGGTTTCAACAAACCGGGCGCTTCTTCGATCCCGGATGTGCCAAAGAACCTCTCGGTGATCCTGATTGGTCCGAGCGCTGCCGCCATGAAGTGGGATGCGTCGGCCCGCGCGGAATCTTACCGCGTGTGGAAGAAAGTTCACGGCGCCAACGAAGAGTTCGTTCTGGTCGACTCCCGCGCTGACCTCGACTTCGTCTTGGAGAACCTTCCGGCGAACTCGACGATCGAAATTGCGGTCTCGGCGATGAACAACGGCGGCGAAAGCCAGTTGTCACCGTCCGTGATTGTCACCACGCCCGCATAAACGACGAACAAACCGCGGCAAGCGGCAACGCTTCGCCACGCAGTACTGCAGAGAAAATCAAAGCCGCCCGGAGAGATCCGGGCGGCTCTTTTTATATTTTTGGGATAGAACGGAATCAATCCGAAGGTTCCGGAACCAAACAGATTAGAAATAAATTAAAACGGTCCATATTATTCGGATTGACAGTCTATGATAGTTCTTGATACAAAAGAACCATGAGCTTGCCCCCAAGCTTCTCTTCGCCAAAAAACCCTCCGTTCGATCCATTCTCGCTGGTGTTGATGGTGAACCACGCATGCAACCTGCGTTGTTCCTACTGTTACACGGGAAAGAAATTCAGCCGACCAATGCCGTTGGAAACGGGCGAACTGGCCATTCGCGCGGCCATTCGGTCGACGGCGGTGAGCGGAAAGTTGGAACTGGGGTTTTTTGGCGGAGAACCTTTGCTCGAGGCGGAGAGGATTCGCCATTGGATGAATTTTGCGATCAACGCCGCAAAGGAACGTTGTGTGAACGTCTCTTTTGACCTGACGACCAACGGAACCGTCAGGTCGCCGCTCGCGCAGGAATTATTGTTACGTCGAGACCTCCAGGTTTACGTCAGCTGCGACGGCGAACCGGATACACACGATCGGCATCGTCCACTAGTCGATGGAAGTAAGAGTTCGACCGCGGTGCTCGAAACGATCGCCCGGCTGGTCGCGTGGAGAAAGGAATTTGGCGTTATCACCGTGGTGCGTCCGGATACGTTGGAAGCTTTGCCTCGGAACATAAAATTTTTGCATGAGACGGGCGTGCGCGAAGTAAATCTGTCGCTCGACCTTTGGACGCGGTGGACGCGAAGCGATTTGGAAACATTGCAACGGACGTTGAGTCGATGTGCTGACTATTGGCGGAATGCCTTGCCGAATCTCGGCATTAATTGGTTCGACGATAAACTGGGCGGCTACGCGGATCTTGCCGTAACCGAGACGACGGCTCGCTGTGGTTTCGGTTCCGGCGAGGTCGCGGTGGCGCCCTCGGGGAATTTGTATCCGTGCGAACGTCTGATTGGCGAGGATCGCGCGGACAATCCGATGAGACTTTTCGGCCACGTGACGAGTGCGCGGGATTTCCTCAGTTTTCCGCCGGCACCCGAACGTGGCCACGCGGCTTGTTCCAGTTGCGCCTTGAACACGATGTGCAGCACGACGTGTCGCTGCAGCAATTACGTGCGGACAGGCGATGTGTCGAAGCCCGACGGCCTTCTGTGCGCGCTGGATAAAATCTGCGCCCAAGAGGTGCGCCGGGTCTTTGGCGATTTCAAAGAAAATATTCCCGCTGAAAGGAGTCATGACTATGCGACCCGATGAATTGCCGGACCCTGAGGGCGAACCGATGGAGGAGCAGAGAGATGTTCTCGGGACGGTGATTTGGATCAGTTTTGCCGCAGTGGTAGCCATTACGATGCTCGGGCTGCCGGGATTTCGCCCTGGTCGCGCGAAAGGCGCGAGTCGTTCAGGGCGAATTCAATGGGAACAACGCCAGGCCGAGATCGATCGAGAGATTTCCACCCACAACAACAAGGCCGACCAAACGGAACCCGAAACACACTGAACCAAAAATGTCCGGCGTATGCGCCGGACGTAGAAAGAAACCCATGCAACCCGACGAAACCAACCCAACCAACCAGGAAGCAAGCAACGCCCAACCGCAACCTGCGCTAGATCCGGCAACAGGTCAGGTCAAAAAGCAAAAAAGTGATCTCGGAAAAGTCGCTGTGCTTTCCGCGGTCATCGTAGGCGCTTTGCTTTTTGCGCTGACACCAAAGAGCAGCGGACACGGCGCAACCCGATCCCATCACGATCGGGGCGTGCTGCGCACCGCTGAAATCGAACGCGCGTTACAACTGGAAATAGAAACTCCCGATGACGCCAACGCCAACCAACGTTGAGCGACGAGGGAAGTGGCGCCGGTGGTCGCGGGGAATTGAGCGTATCTTCGCGATCGCCGGCGTTTACTTTATCGTCTATCACGCCTGCTTTTCGCTGGATGTGGTTGTTTCACCATCGATGCATCCAACGTTGCAGGGGGAATCTTATCGCACCGGCGACTGGGTGCTGACGGAACATGTTTCGAATTGGCTGCACGCACCGCGTCGGTGGAATTTAATCCGCTTTCACGACTCCGAAGGAATGTTCGTCATGAAACGCGTCGTGGCCTTCGCCGGCGAAACCATTGCGCTCTCAAAGAGCGAAGTTTTGATCAACGGCAATGTTGTGCCCGCACCGAAGTCGCTGAAGCACCTCCAATACTTTCCTTATGGCAACATCGCGCGTGGGCGAACCTACACGGTGGAAAAAGGCTATTACGTGATGGGCGATAATTCCCGGGACTCGCAGGACAGCCGTTTTGATGGGCCTGTGTCACCCGAACAAATCGATGGGCGTCCGTGGCTGGTCGTCTGGCCGCTGTCGCACTTCGGTTTTGTAAATCCGTGAGCGATTACATCTGTTCCACGGTTTCAATGCCGAGGACGTCGAGACCTTGTTTCAGGACGCGGGCAGTCAATTCACACAAAGCAAAGCGGGAACTGCGCAATGGTTCTTCAGCGGCGAGCACCGGGCAGTTTTCGAAAAACGCCGAATAGTGACCAGCCAACTCGAAAAGATAAGTGCAAAGAAAGTTCGGACGATAATCATCCGCCACCGCCTGGAGAACGATGCCGAAGTTCATCAAGTGCTTTGCGAGAGCCAGTTCGTGGCTGCTTTCGACAGCAATAGATTTCACGTCGGCCGCATTAAAGGCGATGCCACGTTCCTTTGCCTTGCGAAAAATACTGCGGACACGCGCGTAAGCGTAAAGAAGGTATGGGGCGGTATTGCCCTGGAATGCGAGCATTTTGTCCCAGCTGAAAATATAATCCGTCTGACGATTCTGCTGCAGGTCCGCGTATTTCACGGAACCGATGCCGACTTTGTTGGCGATCTCTCCCCAGGTTGATTCGGGCAGACGTTCTTCTTCTTTGCGTTCCAATTGTTTCGCTTGAACAATCTGGAGAGCGCGTTCCTCAGCTTCATCGAGCAGGTCAGCCAATTTGACGGTCTCGCCGGAGCGCGTTTTAAACGGTTTCCCATCTTCGCCGAGAATCGAGCCGAACCAGACGTGGGCCAGCTTGATTTTAACCTCAGGATGCCAGCGGCGGAACGTGGCGAAGATTTGATTGAAATGCAGCTGTTGCCGACCATCCGTGACGTAAATGATTTCGTTCGGTTGCCATGTTTCCAAACGATATTTCAGCGTCGCGAGGTCGGTCGTGGCGTAATTGAACCCGCCGTCACTTTTCTGAATCAGCGCCGGGTTGTCCTGCCACTTCCCGTCACGTTGAATGAGGAATGGATCGTCTTTCTGCGGAACCTTGCCATCCGAAAAGACGCAAAATGCGCCGTCGCTTTCGCGGGCGATATTTTTTGCGCGCAAATCTTCCACCACTTCCTTGAGCCAGCGATTGTAAAAACTTTCGCCGAGCGTTTTGTCAAACTTCACGTTCAGACGGCCGTAAATGGAATCAAATTGATGCTGCGACAGCGCAATCATCTCTCGCCAGATGCCGAGATTCTCCTCGTCGCCACCTTGAAGTTTTACCAATTCCTGACGCGCTTCTTCGAGGACGGCGGGATCTTTTTCCGAGGCGGAATTGATCAGCTTATACAAGCGCTCCATTTCTGCGATCGCATCTGCCTTGAGCGCGGCACGGTCAAGGTGCTTTTTCCATCCTACCAGCAATTTCCCAAACTGGGTTCCCCAATCGCCGATATGATTATCGGTAACCACGTTGTGCCCGAGCAGGCGCAGCACCCGCGCCAAAGAGTCGCCGAGAATCGTCGAGCGAATATGTCCGACATGCATCGGCTTGGCGATGTTAGGCGAACTGAAGTCAACGACGACTAAGCGAGGTTCGGAGGTCTTTTCGAAAAACAAATGCTTTCCCTGCACTGCCGCGGCGAGGCAATCCCCAACGGCGGAGCTTTTGAGTCGAAAATTCAGGAAACCCGCGCCGGCAATTTCCACCTTTTCACACCATTCATTGACCTCCAGTTTGGCGAGGACATCGGTGGCCAATTGGCGCGGGTTCATTTTCCGTTCCTTGGCCACGGACATCAGGGCGTTTGTTTGGTAATCGCCAAACTTTGGATCAGGACAAGGGCGGACGAGAATATTCGTGATATCCGCGTCCGGCAGGACGGCGCGAACGGCGCTTTGCAGCTGTTTTTCTAAAATGCGATTGAGCACAGGGAAATCGTGAGATGAAAAGAATCCTCGAGTGAGGGAGTTCTTCGCCGTTTACTCCCCCATTCGATGACTCTGATCTATCTGGGCCCGCCGCTGGAATGTTTCTTAATGATCTCAAACATCGCCGCCGCATCGGGAGCCTGTTCGAGGGCCTGACGAAATTCTTTATTGTGCAGCAGCTTGGCGATGCTCGCCAAAGTGTGGAGATGCTTTTGAAATTGTCCTTGAGGGACGAGAAACAACATAACGAGATTCACCGGCTGATTGTCCAAGGCATCGAAATTCACGCCTTTTTTCGAGCGACCGAAAGCGCCGATGACTTCTGTGATCAAATCAGTGGAGGCGTGAGGGATACCGATGCCGAAGCCAATTCCTGTGCTCATCGAAGTTTCCCGTTTGCGAACCACGGCGGTAATGGGTTCGCGATGTTCCGGTTTAATCTTTTTCGTCGCGACGAGGTTTTGGATCAACTCATCAATAGCTTCCCAGCGATTCGTCGCTTTCAAATCCGGCAGAATATTGTCTGGACCTAAAATATCGCCAAGGTTCATAAAAGGCTCGGTCATTTCGCCTGAAGCCCAGTGGCATTTCAAGAGGGAAATCTTTTAAACGTCTAGGGGTGGTTTCTCAAAAGTCTTCTCTCGTAGCGACTCTTTCCGCCAAATTTGCCTAAAACATCGCGCGGATACGCCACCAAACATCGCTCGTCGCCTGAAACCAATCCGCAAAAACACGCAAAACATCGGTCGAACCCGTTAAAAGAGGGAGGCCAACCATCAAAACCAAGATGTTGCCGAGAAAAATAACCACGAACGAAAAGAGATAACCTTGCTCCGTGATGTCCGATTGGCGGGTCTTAAGGATGTGAAACGTGAGCGTGACGTGGAAGGCATAGGAAATGCCGATTAAGAGGTGAAAGACTGGAGCGTAATGACGCCAGTTCCAGATCAGGTGTCCAATTAGGAAAACCGCTACCACCATCACGACGTAAATCGGGAAGAAATACGGCGCCAGACCGATGAGGAAATTATTTTTGGTGACGACCACGTGACCGCCGTTGGAGGTGGCTTTGAACTTTTTTACTTTTCCACCGAATAGCCATACCCAAACCGCGTGGGTCAATTCGTGGCCGAAGACATAAATCAGCATCGGGCGAGGGAGGAGTAAATAGATGACAAACCAACAGGCAACACCTCCGCCTAATGCAACCCAAACGGTCAATGCATTCCCGCCGCTTCGCTGGACGATCGCCCAGAAGACTTTTATCGCGGCCAGGCATACCGGCAGCAGGAGGATAGCGAGAATGAATTTGAGCCATTTCGGCACGGAGTCAGAATTCAAAAGTCGGAGGGTGGAATCCAGAAAAAAGGAAGGCTTCCGACGGAAAAGCCGTGCGGCGGACCAACTTTGGACTTTGAAGTTCGCGCTTTCTTTCTAAACTTCGCCGCGATGACGACAGAAGAAGCCCTGAAGATTTTTCGTGAGACTGGTGCCCTGTTGGATGGTCATTTTCTTTTGCGAAGCGGTTTGCATAGCCGGCAATTTTTCCAATGTGCACTGGCGTTGCAGCAAATGCCTATTGTGGAAAGGCTGGGAAAAGCACTGGCTGACAAAGTGCGTCCGCTGGGGGTTGCAACCGTCGTATCGCCCGCAATTGGCGGCCTGGTGATTGGGCAGGAAGTTGCCCGGCAGCTCGGGATTCGTTTTATCTTTGTCGAAAAGGAAGAAGGAAAGCTGGTGTTGCGCCGCGGCTTCAAGATTGCGCAGGGAGAAAAGATTTTGGTCGTGGAGGATGTTGTGACCAAAGGTGGTCGGGCCCAGGAAACTATCGATATTGTCCGCGCCAACGGCGGTAATGTTTGTGGCGTTGGAATGATCGTCGACCGATCAAATGGCACGACTGATCTGGGAGTGCCGATGTATAGTCTCATTTCGTTGAAGGTGGAGGCATTCGAACCCGACAAGCTGCCGCCCGATTTGCAAAACACGCCGGCAGTGAAACCCGGCAGCAAATAATCGGTGTCCATCGGACAAGAATGCTGCGGGCAAAGTCATCCTTTGCACGAGTGTAGTTTCGGGATTGAATTCGGTTCGCGTTCTGCAATTTTTTCCGCACATTAAAGCATTGCAGCGCCTGTCATGGCTCTGTCGCAGTCGCGGTTTTGAACTATAGATTTTGCGGCGTGGCTGACGCGTCGCCCATTTTAAAAATGCAAGGTCATCTCGCACTGATTCTGCACGCCCACTTACCGTATGTCCGGCATCCCGAACATCCGAAATTTCTGGAAGAGAACTGGCTCTTTGAAGCCGTCATTGAGACGTATATCCCGTTAATTCAAGTCATGGACGGTTGGCTGCGTGACGGCATGAACACGCGCCTGACGATTTCTCTTTCCCCGACCCTATGCTCGATGTTGTTGGATCCGATGTTGCAGGACAGGTTTCTGCGTCACTTGGATGGATTGATCGAGCTGGCTGATAAAGAACTTCATCGAACGCATTGGGACAAGGAATTGCGACCCATCGCTGAGATGTATCATCGGCGATTTGTCAGCGCGCGCGACACCTATTTCGCGTATGGTCGAAACCTTGTTGGCGCTTTTCGCAAATTCCAGGAGCAGGGGAAGCTTGAGATCATCACGACGGCGGCGACACACGGTTTCCTGCCGTTGATGGCGGATCAGCCGCAGTCGATTCGAGGGCAGATTCTTACCGCTCGGGATCATTATCGGAGTTGTTTTGGTTGCGACCCCAAAGGAATTTGGCTGCCGGAATGCGCTTACGTTGACGGAGTAGAGAATTTTTTGCAGGAAGCGAATATTCGCTATTTCATCATTGATACACACGGGATTTTGCATGCCCGCCCGCGTCCCCGTTATGGCGTATTCTCTCCGGTATTTACACCGAACGGCATCGCTGCCTTTGGCCGTGATCTGGAGTCGGCACGGCAGGTCTGGAGCCGACAAGAAGGGTATCCGGGAGATCCAGCCTACAGAGATTTCTATCGGGATGTTGGTTTTGATTTGGACTACGATTACGTAAAACCACATCTGCCGTCCGAGCAACGAACCTTCACCGGCATCAAGTATCATCGCATTACTGGACGTGAAGAAAAGTTGCACTATCATCGCGACACGGCTTTGCAGATCGCGGCACATCATGCCCAGCACTTCCTTGAGGCGCGTATGGCTCAGGTTCAGAACCTTTCGAATATTATGGGACGCCCGCCGATCATCTTGTCGCCTTACGACGCCGAGTTATTCGGTCATTGGTGGTACGAGGGCATAGAGTTTTTGGATTACTTTGTTCGGAAGGCCTACTACGACCAAAAGGTTTTTGCGCTCACAACGCCCAATGATTATTTGCGTCGGTATCCTACCCAACAAGTCGTGGCCCCGAGTGCCTCGAGTTGGGGTGACGAAGGATATTGGAGGGTTTGGCTAAACGAAACCAACGAGTGGATTTATCCGCATCTCCACATCGCGCAGGAACGAATGACGAAGCTGGTCCAACAATTTCCGTCGGCGACGGGCCTGACGCAACGAGCGCTCAAGCAGGCCGCTCGGGAACTCCTTCTCGCTCAGGCCAGTGATTGGCCCTTCATTCTGCGGACGGGAACAAGTCCCGACTACGCACGCAAAAGAGTGAAAGATCATTTGCTTCGCTTCATTGCTCTGCACGAACAACTCACAACCGGTCGAATCGACGAAAAGTGGCTGAATCAAGTTGAGAGCATGGACAATATTTTCGCGGACGTGAATTATCACTACTGGGGCTAAGCCTGCCCGTTTTAACCTCCGTTTAACGGGACATTTCGTCTGCGTTTTCATTCTTCCTTTGGCCTTGCCGGGGTGTTCGTCTCCTGTTCACACTTTGCTACGTCTTATCTATGGCAACCTTTTATCAACTTGATTCCTCACGCGTTACCGTGAAGGAAATGGCTTGGGGGTCTAAGAACCCAATCGTTCTTTTAATTGGCATTCTCCTGAAGCTTTTTCGGATAAAAATTCCCAGTTCCAGCGATGATTCCAATGTCGATTCAACATTGTCATTCGTGGTGGAACACCTTCCGGAATCCGTTCAGCAAAAATTTTCGTCATTAACCCAAGAACTGCTGGGCTTGGGTTTTTGTGATCCTGTTTACCACGTCATCGAAGATTACAGCACGCAAACGCAGATATACTGGGCAACCTTCCGCCATGCGTCGGGGCAGCATTGTGCCCGTATCCATCATCGTTATTGGGGGAAGGCACAACAACCGAATCGCGCGCTGTTCCCAATGTTCATCACCTCGTTCATGGACGGCACCTTTCTGGTTTCCTCGTCCGGCAAACCCGACGTCGCGGGACCGGAATATGTGCAGATGAATCGGATGCCGAAAGCTTCCATTGCGACCCTCTGGTCGAGCCACGAACAATTGGCGCATCAGGCGCTCGCCGAAAAGGCGATTTATACTGTGATAAGCCGCGAATCGGTGGTTGAGACGACAGAACGTCTACACGTTTTACAAAGAGACTTCCACCTTGCACGCGGATTTTTCCGAGCTCGCACTGCGGAAGAGGAGCAGCAGGCAGCGGCCAGTGCAGGCCTGGTGACGCAGGCGAGGGAAGCAGGAACTGCGTTTCCCGAAATCATGGCTGAATTAACAAACCTGCAAATCGCTAAACCGCGGTGGAACTCCGCGATCGTGGTTCTTGCGGTGTCGTTAGGCATTTTCATGGCAACCGGGCAGGCGCAATGGAGTTGGAAGACGACTCTGATTCTTGTGCCGATTTTACTTTTTCACGAAACAGGTCACTGGGTGGCAATGCGGATCTTTAAGTACCGCAACCTTCGCATGTTTTTCATTCCGTTCTTTGGCGCGGCGGTCACAGGACGAAACTGGAACGTCTCAGGTTGGAAGAAAGCGTTGGTCTCGCTCGCCGGGCCATTGCCCGGAATTGCCTTGGGCGTCGTCCTCGCTATCGTCGGAACAATTACGGGAAAAGATCCGTTGAAGCACGCGGCATTAATGCTTGTGCTGCTGAACGGCTTTAACCTGCTGCCGGTTTTGCCTCTTGATGGCGGCCACTGTTTGCACGCTTTGTTATTCTGTCGAAACCGCTGGCTGGACATAGTTTTCCGCGGATTAGCCGTTGCGGCATTGCTGGTTTTATCAGCTTTTGGGATGGGGCGTGCCATGATGTTTATCGGGATAGGTTTGGCGATCAGCCTACCGGTCGCTTTTAAAATGGCTCGCCTCACGGACCATTTCAGGAAGCGGTCGTTTGCTCCGCCTCTGCCAGGCGAAGATAAAATTCCAGCAGGCATCGCGGAGGAATTGGTCGCTGCTGTTAAGAGCGATCTTCCGGGCAAAGCGAATAACAAGATGATTGCGCAGCACGCATTAAATGTTTACGAGACCCTGAATGCACGGCCTCCCGGAATTTTCGCGACGCTCGGATTACTTGCTCTTCACGGCGCCGGGTTTTTAGCGGCAGTTCTATGCGCCGTTTTTCTTTTCCTGAATATGAAGGGCGGCGGGTTTTCTGATTTCTTTCGTGCTGCAGTAAGGCAGCCGCATTATACCGTCGTTTGTGCCGATACGGATGTGTGGCGTGGTGCATCCGGGTCTGACTCAACCCAGAATTCCGTCAACCTGATTGTTTCCAGTTTCAAGAACGGCAAGGACGCTAAAGTAGCTTATGAACAAACCACGGCCAAAGCGCCTGAGAATGCGACGGTGATGCTTTTTGGAAGTTCATTGCTGATGAAACTGCCTGCGTCCGACAGCGCCGCACGGGAAAAGTGGTTTGATGAGATGCAACGGCAAACAACGAACACCTTTGTCATCGTCAGTAACAATGCGGTGACAATGTCCTTCATGTTTATTGCGCCGACCGAGCAAACCGCGACGAATCTAGAGAATGATTTGAATGACTTTTGGCAGTCCACGGTAGCAACACAAATCGTTGCTCCTTGGGAGGGCGAAGCCCAGTCCGGTGACTTCGAACGCTATCGCGCGGCGCGTAGGACCTGGCGCTATATCAATAAAGAAATGGGAACCGTCTGGGCAGATCCACGCATCAAGGAAATCTCCCGTAAAATTTCGGCAGCGAATCGTCGGGGAGCCCGAGATGTCGCACAGCGTCTCGAGGAAGAGGAAAAAGCAACTTTGGAAGAAGTCAAAGCGGCCAAACGTCAACGGATGGCCGCGCAATTTAAAAACACGGCCCAGGCTGCGCTCGTGGACGTTGAAGTGCGTTTATCTGAGTTGAGTTACACAAATAAAGCTTTACGTGCTGAGATAACAAAGGAATTGGCGGCCCAGCTGGGGCGACGATCTGAGGCGTTATCGACGCAATCCTTCCTGTTCGGCGGGGCGACCCGGCATGGTCTTATGGTGGACGTGCCTTTCCTGACCTTGTCCAATCCGGAGCAAAACCTGCCACTCTTGATGGACTGGCTTTGCAGGCAAAAGTGCTCTCATTTCAAATATGAGTTCGCCGATTACGCGCTTGGCGGCAGCGACCAGGATGAATTTGATTAAAAGAGGAGCCGCAAAAATTGGCTACTTTACCAGGCTGCTTTGAGCGGCTTCCGGAAAGATCTTGTACAAAATCAGGTAGACGAGCACGCCCGTGACAGAAACGTACATCCACAACGGCCAAGTCCAGCGCGCTATTTTTTTGTGCAGTTCGTAACGCGCTTTTAAGGCGCGGCTGGTCGTCATGAGAATCATAGGGACAATGACAACAGCCAAAATGGTGTGGGATATGAGAATTGCGAGGTAAATTGGTTTAAACCAATGTTTCGGATCAAAAACGGTTCGTCCTGCGTTGTAATGATACGCTAAATAGCTGGTAAGAAAGATGGCCGAGGTGGTCAATGCAGCAATCATGCAATTGCGATGAGCAATTTGTTTTCCCTGGCGGATAAAAATATAACCAACCGTGAGGAAGACAGCGCTCAATCCGTTTAAGGTAGCGTTGACTGCGGGAAGATCGTGGAAGGTCATGATTCTTATTCGGCCAAAAGCGCTTTGGCAGCGGCGATGATCGCGGGATTGTTGTCAGGCTCGTCGCCCTCGAAACCGGAACGAAGACGACCTTTTCTGTCGATCAGCATGAAATTTTTGCTGTGGATAAAAAGATCATTGATGTTCTCACGCTCCTCCGGTTTGCGGTCGTCGACGGCGAGTTTCAATCCATCCATCGCAAGTTCATAGACATCACTTTTTGACCCGGTCAGAAAATACCAGTTCTCCGCGGCGTCGAAATGTTTCGCGTAAGTCTTAAGGATGTCGGGGGTATCGAATCCAGGATCCGCCGTAAGGGAAACAAACTTCACATTGGGAAGTTCCTTTTGCAGCGTGGACATGTTCTTCGACATTCGTGCACACTGCGCCGGACAGCGGGTGAAGATAATATCAGCGATCCACACATCCCCCTGCAAGTCCCGCAGCGAAGTCACCTTTCCATTCTGGTTTGTCAGACTAAAATCAGAAAGTTGATTTAGAACGGGAAGGTGCGGTCCGAGTCTTGAGCGGGCAAATATCACTGCGATGACTGCGATCACCACCGCCAGCCCAGCTAGGACAATTCTTTCAAGTTTCTTGGACGCGGGTTGCATGGTCGGCAAATATTTTGCGCGGCGAACTTACACAAGGATTTCACGAACGCAAATTTCAACAAAAAATGCGCTCAGGGAAACCCGAGCGCATTCTTTTAAAACTTTCAAGCGACTTTATTCGAAGCTGGTCGCGCCGCCGCCGGACTTCGTCTTCTCTGCCAGCCACTTCGCATAGTCTTCTTCGCTATCAACGTAGAGACGTCCACCAGCCATGCTGGCATGACCGTTGCCGCAGAGCTGCGCGCAATTGATTTGATAAACGCCCGTCTTTTCCGGGGTAAATTGGGTCGGAATCATCATCCCGGGAATCGCATCCTGAGTTGTGCGCATCGCAATAATCTTGAAAGAATGAATGACGTCTTTGGAGGTGAGGTAAACAATGACAGGTTTATTCACAACGACATGGATTTCATTCAACGTTTGGATGCATTTCTTTTCTTCGAGATCCTTCTTATCCACACCGAACGGATTTTCAGACGTAACCCATTTGAAATCCTGCTTCGGAAACACTGGGTCCTGACCTTTCAATTCCGGCTTTTGGCTTGGGTAGAGCACATTCCAGGCGAACTGTTGTGCGGCTACTTTGACCACCGTAGCGTTCTTGGGGTCGGGAAATTGATCTACCGCTTTTGCCCAGAGAGGTATAGCCAATACAAACAAAAGCACCCCTTCGATCAACGCAACGATAACTTCGATGTAATTGGAAGCATGGTTGCGCACACCAGTATGGTCGGCCTTAGGGCTTCGCTTGGCGCTAAAACGGAAGAGGGCAAATGCAAAATAGGCAAACCAGCCGATGAAGAGAAAGATCATCAGCCAATGGACGTAGACAATGAACTCGTCGACCTTATGTCCGTGTTGCGAAGCCAGAACGGGCAATCCTAAAAGCTGTCTCGTTGATTCGATCAAATTGTTCATTTCAGATTTGTTGAGTGGTTTGTGACAGCGCGTCCGCAGAGACTGCGGCCGCATGAGCTGATGATTTCTTGATTAAAAAAATGAAAAAGGACCCGATTCCGCCAAGGACGACAATTACGACGCAAAGAAGAGTGAAAATTCCCCAGTTCATTCCCTTTGCCAGGTCGGAGTCTGACTTGCCTGCACAGGCAGCACACGCCAAAGCACTCTTTGCTGAAAACAGCAACGAAGCGCAGAGCGCTGTCAGAAATTTATTCCTAGTCGTCAGCCTCATAGATAAGTGATGTTTCTGAGCTTCTTTAAAAAGTAGCGTCCATAAACAAACAGAGCTATTGCCGCAACGAGCGAGACAATCGCCGCCGCCAGATCACGCTTCGTTCCTTCAGCTGAAAGAAAATTGCTGAGACACCATCCTCCGAACCCAAGTGTCAGCAAGATCGCAGACGTGATAAAAACGATATGGAACGCTTTCAGGGACATTTCACTCAGTGTGCTTTTTGGACCGTTTCAGTACCGTGCTTTGTATGAATCAGATTTTGCGGCTCCATTGACCAGATTGTGAGATACATCAGGCCAGCGAAGAAAAAGACGGTGAAGGCCAGAATGCAATAGATCATCTTGCGCTCAGACATCAAATGCATGAAGTAACCGGCGACCAGAAAGCCTTTGATACACGCGATGAACAACGCAACCGCGATCGTCACGCTCGCGGCCGTGCCGTGATCGTGAATGTATTTGGTAAAATCAATTTCGTTCGCGAGGACCGTAACGATGGTGCCAACGATTAACGCGCCGAAGATGATCAGATATTTTTTAACGTCTTTTTTGACGTCATGTGATTCGTCGCTCATGGTTTTTACAAAAGATAAAGAACAGGGAACAGAAAGATCCAAACTAGATCGACGAAGTGCCAGAACAGACCAGACACTTCAACGCGATTGGTATAGCGCTCAGGATCGGTTTTCCACATACCCGCCAATGGCCCCCAGATCATAAAGATAACAAATGCACCGCCGATAACGTGCAGGGCATGCAGACCTGTCAGGGTGAAGTAAATCGCCAGGTAGGTGTTATGCCAAGGACCGTAGTTTTGCATCTTCTTGATTTCAGAAGTTGCGATCTTGATTTCGGCATGTTCCGCGTGCTCGGGTGCGTGGGCAGCGGCAGCACCTTCGGCTTTTTCTTCAACCTTTGCTTCAGCGCCGCTGTTGACCCAATGACCGGTGATGACAACCTGGTCCTTGGTTTTTTCTTTCAAATGACCGTCAGCGATGCGGCCGTCGTTCAGAATGATCTCGTAATGAGAAAACTTGTCTTTGTACTCAAAGCTCTTAATTCCCAGGAAGATCAAAGAACACAAGATGGTGATCCCTTGCGTCAGTTTGTAAGTGCTCCACTTATTCATCTTCAGGGCGGCCCAGGAGAGAACGACGGTGACGCTGGAAATGATCAGCACGATGGTATTCGTCGCGCCCAACCAGATATTGAGCAGGTGATGTGGCCACGTGCCAGGAGCGGCGCCGACCCGTAACAAGACGTAAGTCGAGAACAACGCACCGAAGAGCATCACTTCAGACGCTAAGAACAGCCAGATACCTACTTTGGCGTTGTAGAGCCCAGTATCTGGACGAGATTTTGAGGTGTATGGAATTTCCATGTTTAGACGGTGGCGTTTTGCGGTGTGAAATCGGTCTTATGATTCGGGACGCTATATTCGTAAGGTCCACGGTGTACTTCAGGCAAATGCGTAAAGTTACCGTGCGGCGGTGGCGTCGGAGTTTGCCATTCCAACGTCGTGGCTTCCCACGGATTGTCCGAGGTGATCTTCTTGCCGTTACGAATGCTCCAGAAAAAGTTAATGATAAATGGAATCTGGGACAGTGCGAGGCACCAGACAGCGATTGAGCTAACCTTGTTGAGATAAATGATCTTGTCGGTCAAACCACCGATCGCGTCCGGGACGTGAGCAACGGAATAATTAGCTCCACCGTCGGACATGCGGCGCAACATCCCCGCCATACCTTGAGCAAACATCGGCATGAACACCAGATTCATGAACAGCAATGAGCACCAGAAGTGCACCTTGCCCCAGAATTCACTCATCATTCGTCCAGAAGCTTTCGGGAACCAATAATACACCCCCGCAAAAATCGCGAAGATCGTGCCGGGTGCAACGACATAATGGAAGTGCGCGATAACGTAATACGTGTCG
Source organism: uncultured bacterium (assembly GCA_966095605.1). Taxonomy (GTDB): domain Bacteria; phylum Verrucomicrobiota; class Verrucomicrobiia; order Limisphaerales; family JACDHS01; genus CBHWET01. The sequence continues at coordinate 18,222 of CBHTTJ010000021.1, forward strand.
TGGAGATGCAGGTCAGCGAAGTTAAAGCCGAGCGGCAATCCCGTCAGACCACCGATGCCGAACATCGGCAGGAACGCGAGGCAGAAAAGCATCGGCGTATTAAATCGAATTGAACCGCCCCAGAGCGAAATGAAGAAACAGGTCAAAATGATCACCGACGGAATGGAGATGATCATCGTGGTGGTTTGGAAGAACGTACTGATCTTCGTTCCCATGCCCGTCATATACATATGGTGCGCCCACACAATGAAAGAGATGAATCCGATACAGAGCGACGCATACACCAGGGATTTATAACCCCAGATTGGGCGGCGGGTGTTATTCGCTATGACTTCAGCAACGATCCCCATCGCTGGCAAAATCAAAACGTACACTTCAGGATGACCGAGGAACCAGAACAAGTGCTGCCATAGCAACGGGCTACCACCACCGCTGATATCGGCCATACTGCCGGAAACAGCCAATCCTGTTGGAAGGAAGAAGCTCGTATGCAGCGTCTTGTCTGCGAGCTGCATTAAACCAGCCGCTTCAAGCGGAGGAAACGCGAGCAACAAAAGGAATCCAGTCACAAATTCGGCCCAGACGAAAAACGGCAGACGCATCCAGGTCATACCCGGCGCGCGGAGCTGAATGATAGTCGCAATGAAGTTAACAGCACCCAACAGAGAAGAAGTAATCAGGAACACCATGCCGACGAGCCAATAAGTTTGGCCGTCTGTGGGAACGAGCGTTGCCCCCGGTGAATAGGAGGTCCACCCGAACTGAGCAGCGCCACCCGGAATGAAAAAGCTGACAAACATGATCACGCCGCCAACGACATAGCATTGGTAGCTCACCATGTTAATGCGCGGAAAGCACATATCGGGCGCACCGATTTGCAGGGGAACAACGAAATTACCGAAGGCACCGAAAACCAACGGCACTACCGCAAGGAACACCATGATCGTCCCATGCATCGCACCGAAGGAGTTATACAAATCCGAAGTCATCGCAAAACCACCACCGGGAACTGGACCCATGGCTGCATCACCCAGAAGCGCATGGAGAAAGCCGCCAACGATGGGCATCGCTTTGCCGGGATAGGCAATCGAGAAGCGCATCGCCATCATCAGCATGAGGCCGAAAAACAAAAACGCGAGGCTGGTGACGCCGTATTGGATACCAATCACCTTGTGATCGGTGGAAAAAACGTACTTTTGCAGGAAGCTTTGCTCATGATGATCGTGATGAGCTTCGTGCGTATGCGTGTCGTGTGTTTTATGCTGCATGATCGTATTTCGTTCTGCCGAGGCAAAAACTGAAAAGGGGGCTAGTTAAAAGACCACCCGTTTCCTTGTCAACGCTGAAACAATTTTTGCTTAAACTATCTTGATCTTATCAAAAACCATTAGTCCCAGTAATACAGGGAGATAAAGGATTGATGCGAAAAACAATATTCGCGCGCGCTTGATGGTCAATTCCCGGGCAAACTGAATAGCGCACCAGAGAAAAACGAATCCACAGATCAAAGCTCCTACGCAATAAATGATTCCTACAAGGTGGAAGACAAATGGACAGAGGCTGATGGCTAAAAGACCGATGGAGTGACTTAAAGCTGTGCGTGACGTCCGATACCCTTCCGGGTCAGCAATCGGCAACATCACGAAACCGGCTTTGGCGTATTCTTCGCGGTAAATCCAGGCAATTGCGAGGAAATGCGGAAGCTGCCAGAAGAAAAGGATCGCAAAAAGCGACCAGCCTTCAACGGTTACCGCATCCCGGGCTGCGGTCCACCCCATCAATGGCGGAAGTGCTCCGGGGATGGCGCCGATTGCGGTGTTCAGGGTGGTGATCCGTTTCAAGGGTGTATAGACCAACACGTAACTGCCAATGGTCAGGGCCCCGAGAAAACTGGTCAGCAAATTCACAGCAAAGGCGAGGTAAACCAGGCCGGCAACGGAACAAAGGGCGCCGAACACCAAAACGGTGTTCGCCTGCATTCGTCCCGAGGGCAATGGCCGGTTCTGGGTCCGTTTCATCTTGGCATCATGTTCCCGTTCGACCAACTGGTTCAAAGCCGACGCGCCGCTGGCGAGAATCGCGGTTCCGATCATCGCATGGAACATCAAGAGGTAATCCAATGGACCACGGGATCCCAAATAAAATCCAACGAACGTCGTCATCAGCACGAGGGCCGTGAGACGCGCCTTGACCAGGTCACAAAACACCGCAAACCACGACTTTTCAGGCGTGGACGCGACGGCGAGCGGCTGGGAAGCGGCTTTCATGGATCAACGTGACGAAGCGACAGACTTGGAAATAAACGAAGAACTCTCCGTGGGTGCAAGATTATTCTCCGGCGCCGGAACCAACATCCGGAACGAAACGACACTCAAAATGCCTCCCGTGATTAAACTCAATGCGCCAACAGCGACATGCGTCGTTGCCACATCAGCGGCTTTCCCGGTCCAAATGGTGGCGGCGCCGAGGAAAACCTGCACAACGATCAGACCGAGCCAGGTTGTGGAAATCTTAGTTAACGGATTTTTCCAGCCAAGCACGCGACGGGTGCGGCCAGCGCAGAAGGCCACCGCCAGCAAAATCGCCAGGGCAACGATGCGATGAATCATCTGCAAAATAATCTGAAAAGCGGTAATCGGTTCTTCCCCCTGCATCTCACTGCGATGGGCGTTGTAATATTGAAGCGATGCGGAATCGGTCGCTGGCCAAAGTTTTCCGTAAGCGAGCGGGAAATCGCTGATCGCCAGGCCCGCATGCTGATGTCGCATGGTGGCCGCGATCATTAACTGCAACAAAATCAACGCGGTGGTTCCCACGAAGAGCAGGCGCAAGCCTGCTTTATCCACTTCCGTAGCGTGTGGCAGCGTTTTCCACCAACCCGTCTGGTGCAACGCGATGATCGTGACAACAAGGAAGAACAATTGCGCCAGGGTCGCGTGGAAAATCCCAATCGCGTCCATTTGCAATGTCACGCGCAATCCTCCGAGCACCCCTTGCGCAATGACAGCGGACAGCGCCGCAAAGCCGAGCCAGCGGACACCCGTTGCACTCCACTGGCGAATCAGTCCAAAAATTGTTCCGCAAATACCAAACGCGGCAATTCCCACAAATACCGGCGTCTTCCGAACCCCCATGATACCTCCGGCAATCAGCAGCAGAGCCACGAGCGCAATAATGCCATTTCGACGCGCTTTGCCAGTGGTTTCATGCACCCAAAGCCAAATGGCGAGCACCGCCGTGAGCAAACCGAGTCCAGAAGCCACTAGCCGGTGGGTGTGTTCGTAATAAATACCCGCGATCCACCCGGAAATGGGGAACCGGAACATATTATATCCATAGGTCGTGGGCCAATCCGGCACGGACATGCCGACGTTATGGCTGGTCACCAATCCGCCGATGCAAATCAGGTAAAGGGTATAAACCGCGGTAAAAACCGCAAAATTTCGAAGCGCTTTGTTCACACCGCTATTCATTCGGGCCGAGCAATCTGGCAGATATAATTCCGGGACTCAAATTCATTCGTCCCCCCTGAAAAAGGAGAAAGCCGCTGCGGGCGAACCCACAGCGGCTTGAAAAACCTTCTAATTACTGCTGCGGAACGGAAAGTTCCAAATTGATCGGCTCATTTTTGTCGCCGACCGTGATTTCCTTCGAAATAACGCCTGCCTTCATGTGCTTGGCTTCGAGCGTGTATTTGCCAGGAGGAAGATTGGGGATCGTGAACTTGCCGTCTTTATCAGTCACGGCAAAGAACGGATGATCCAAAACTCCGACGTAGGCAAACATCCACGGATGCACATCGCACTTGAACTTCACCATCACTTCAGGCTTGGAGAAGCTCTTTTCGTTTTCCTGGCCGCCGAGCTGAGCGAAATTGAATTCGCCGTTGCTGCTGGAAGTGGCGTGGACGTTGTGCAGGACGCTGTCCGAGTTCTTGATCTTGATCTTCTGGTCAACCATCGCGCCCGAGACGTATGGTTCATAGATACAACCAACCTGGTCGAGCATTGCCGCACCCTTTGGTTCGTATTTCTTGCCTTCTGGAAGGCCGCTCTTGATGTAAACGAACGTGTTGGCGAGACCATTGTCGGCGCCCACGATGTAGAAACGGGTCTTGACCGGTTCCTTATGCAGCTTGCCGCAGTTCGGATCCTTGGTCAGTGGTTCGATTTCCTTCTCGGCTGGCGGAGTGCCTTTCAAAGTGATTTTGCCGGCGATATCGGCCGCAGAGACGATTTGGAGAGCACCGGCCATCACGGCAACGGCACCAAAAACAAAAGATTTCTTCATATTAATTGTGTTCAGACTCAATCCAAGTTTTCGGAAACTAGCATTGTGACATTTTCGTGCAAGGAATTTGTGAAAAGTTTCACAAGCGTTTCCCCTGAAATTTGGACGCGATTTTCCGGTGCAAATTCAACGTGGAAAAACCCAGAAATTGACGGAAGTCAAAGGAAAGCCCGTTGCAGACAAACGAAAAGGCCGCCCGGATTGCTCCGGGCGGCTTGTGGTGCCTGACGGTCGGCTTTTCAGCCTGAGACTGAACTGCGAAGAGTTAGTGTGTGGTGACGGTGATGATCTCCGACAAAGCTGACTCGCCGCCGTTGTTCACTGCGGACACTGCAATTTCCACCGTGGAATTCGCAGGCAGGTTCTCGAGGGTGAAGTCGAGGTCTGCCGGTGAACCCACCGCTTCGTAATCGGTTGCCGAGCCATGGATTTTCATCCAGACGCGATAATATTCCGCACGAGCTGAGGCGTCCCATTTCATCGCCGCGGCCGTTGGTCCGATCAGGATCGCGGAGAGGTTCGTTGGAACTTCCGGAGTTTCCAAGGCGCCGGGCTTGTTCAATCCGAAGGCCAGCCAACGCGCATCCATTGGATCGATTAACGTTTCCAATTCGTTGATCAGGTTCCGAGCACCTTTGATCAAGGCATCGAACTTCACGTCCTTATCCAGAAGCAGGTTATTCAACACTGTTTTCTGGTTGGCGACGGCTGCATTCGCATTCGACAATGCGTCGAACATCAACTCTGCCCGTGCTGCTGTCACCGTCCCCATTTCCAGCGTTGGATTGGCGGTGAAGAAATTCTTCAACGCTTCCAACAACATGAGGAGGTCATCGACGGTGGTGGGCATGGCCAGCGAACCGACGAACCCAGTGACGTCCCAGCGGCTGTTGTACTGTGTGCCGAAGGTCGGCTTGAGTATGTCGCGCGCCAGGGCAGCGAATCCAAGTGCCTCATCGAATGCTTCGTTTACCGCGACGCGTCGATCCGACAACAGGAGTTTGCCTGCCTCGGCCAAATCACGTGCTGTAACCGCTGCTGTGCGTAAGCCCAGCATGATCGCCGCAGTGATATGGAAGAGGCCGATGGTGATACCGTGCTCAACTGCGCCCTTGTATAAAGCAAGGGCGAATGCCAGCACGCCGTTTTGATTATGTGGTGTAGGATTTTTCATATCTTATACCTTTCTCTTTATTTGTTTCTGTCTGTGCCTGACTGATCGAATTCCGTCTCGCGCAATCTGCGCTCTTGTTCACCGGGCATTTTTGCCCGCAAGTTCCAGCGACAACAGCGCCGCTGAAATTCCGTCCTCCGCTCAACCAGGCGTTTCTGCATTTGTCTTCGGGCTTCTGACTTCTGTCTTCTGCCCTCCGACTTCTGACTTCACGAAGCACATCACTGTCGGTCACAGGCATCAAAGTGTGCCGGTCAAACCCGTGACTGAATGAGGTTTCTAAGTTCATTCGGTCTTCGTGTGTCCGAGTGAGCGACTCGCGCTCAATCGAACGTTCAACAGCATTTCACAAATTACGGGAGGGGGGTGATGACAGGATGTTCCGGAACATCCTGTCACCACCTGGCACCCTTGATTCTATTGATCAAAATCAATTGGTGTCCTTGAAAGCTTGAATTTCCTTGACACAGAAGGCCGAAATTCGGTTTTTCCGAAAAAGAACCGGCATTCAGTTGGAGGAATATTGTAAGTAGCTGATAATGAATCGGCTGCGGTTTGTTGCTACGCGCGGTGACGTGCAAAAGGAAGAAACTCCGTCCGAGAGGGTGAAATTGCGCTCCAGATTCATTTTCTGACTCTCAAAAAATGAAAATTTGCGCTCAGAACGGTTTTCCAAGTCTTGGAAAATGAAAATTTGTGCGCAGAATGGTTTTTCAAGTCTTGGAAAGTGAAAGTTTGCGCTCAGAACGGTTTTCCAGGTCTCGGAAAGTGAAACTTTGCACTCAGAACGGTTTTCCAAGTCTCAGAAAATGAAACTTTGTGCGCAGAATGGTTTTCCAAGCCTTAGAAAGTGAAAGTTTGCGTTCAGAACGATTTTCCAGCTCTCGGAATTTGAGTCGCGGGTTAAAAAGGCGCTGATCGATCTTCCTCCACCAACCTGTTGCACGATGCTCCCCTTTCAGACAAAATTTCCGGGAATGAATCTACCACTGGCGTTTGCTGACTCGGCGCGGAAGAATTCCCAGCGTCCCGCCATTTTCTGGGCGGATGAGGAAATCCGGTATCAGCAACTCCTCCAGGAAACCGTTTGGGTTGGGCAACACCTGCAACAGGTCCTCGGCGTCAAGCCAGGCGATCGCGTCGCGTTGTGGCTGAAGAATTGTCCGCAATTCGTCCCTTCCTTCCTCGGAATTCTCCAGGCGGGCGGCGTGGTGGTGCCGGTAAACAATTTTCTTAAACCGGATGAAGTCTGTTTCATTCTCCAGGATGCGGAAGCGGATGTGATCATTACTGACACGGCCATGGCCGAGGCGCTGCCGATCCTCAAGACGGCGCGTCCAAATTTGAAATGTTTGCGCGTCGAAGAAATCCAAAAGAGCGAACAACCGCCGCAGACACCGCCGCGCAACGGCGCCGACCTCGCAGTCTTGATTTATACCTCCGGCACCACAGGACGGCCGAAGGGCGCGATGTTGTCGCATGGAAATCTCCTGCACAACGTGGAGAGTTGCCGACAAGTGCTGCATGCCGTCGGCGAAGATCGGATCGTCGTGCTTCTGCCAATGTTCCACAGCTTCATGATGACGGTCGGCATGCTGTTGCCCATGTTGGTGGGTGGATCAATGGTAATGATCAAGTCGCTGCATCCTCCGAAGGCGATCGTCGAAGAAATCTTTCGCCGTCACGCGACGATTCTTCCCGCCGTGCCGCAATTCTTCCGAACCTTCACCCATGCCGCCGTGCCGGCCGATTTTCCGTTGCGTCTCTGCATCAGCGGCGGCGCCCCATTGCCCGCGGAGATTCTGCGCGAGTTCAATGAGAAGTTTCCAATTCCTTTGTTGGAAGGCTATGGGCTCAGCGAAACCAGTCCGGTCGCCACGTTCAATCCGATCAATAAACAAAAAGCGGGTTCGATCGGCACGCCCATCGCCAATGTTGAAGTGAGCATTCAGGATGACGAAGGCAAGGTCCTGGGCCCGAATCAAACGGGTGAGGTCTGTATCCGCGGCGGCAACGTGATGCAAGGATATTGGCGGCAGCCGGACGAAACGGCGAAGACGATGCGGGGAGACTGGCTTCTGACCGGCGATGTTGGCCATCGCGACGAAGACGGTTATTTTTATATTACCGATCGCAAGAAAGACATGCTGCTGGTGAACGGCATTAATGTTTACCCGCGCGAAGTGGAGGAAATTATTTATAAATTCCCCGGCGTGAAAGAAGCGGCCGTTATTGGCGTCCCTGATTCCCGCAAAGGCGAGCGTCCGGTGGCGTTTGTCTCCGCCAAAGAAGGCGCCACGATCAGCGAAGACGCCGTGCGTCATTTCGTCCGCGAGAAGCTCGCTGATTACAAAGTGCCGAAGAATGTTTTTGTGCTTCCGGCGTTGCCACGCAATTCCACCGGGAAGATTTTGAAGACAAGTTTGCGCGATTTGGCGAAGCAATCGAACACCGGAGCGACCCCCGATTGATTTGCATTCGCGGTTCTGTAATTGTGCGGCAACGCTGCTTGACGCTCGGGGGTTGTCCCATTAGGTTGCGCAGCAAGGAAAGATCCGGTTTTTACTATGAATAATTTTCTGATTCCACATGTCATCGAGCAAACAGGCCGCGGCGAACGCGGTTATGATATCTATTCCCGTTTGCTTGTTGACCGAATTGTTTTTCTCGGCACACCGGTCGACGACATGGTCGCAAATGTGATCATCGCGCAGCTGCTCTTCCTGCAAATGACCGATCCGAAGAAGGACGTGCATTTGTACATCAATTCCCCCGGCGGCAGCGTGACGGCGGGTCTGGCCATCTACGACACCATGCAATTTCTCACTTGCGACGTGAACACCTATTGCATCGGCCAGGCGGCCAGCATGGGCGCTGTATTGCTCGCGGGCGGCACACGCGGGAAACGCTACTCTTTGCCGAACGCAAACATCATGATTCACCAGGTCCTCGGCGGGGCGGAAGGTCAGGCGACGGACGTGGAAATTCGCGTGAAGTATATGCTGCGCTTGAAGAATCGTTTGAACACGATCCTCTCGAAACACACCGGCAAGCCCATCGAACAGGTGGAAAAAGATTGTGACCGTGATAATTTCATGACGGCTGACGAAGCCAAGAATTACGGTCTGGTCGACGAAGTGGTGCAGTCCCGCAAAGAGATCGCGAATCTGCCCGAAAAAACTTCTGTTGTATCGTAAAAACAGTTACATTGCCTTAAATCCTGAATCTTCGGCTGAGGGATTCACCTTTGTCGAAGATTCGGTTTGTTAGAAACAAATGGCGCGTCCGACAAATATTACCTTGTGCAGTTTCTGCGGGAAATCTCACGCAGAGGTGAAGAAGCTTATCGCCGGTCCAGGTGTTTACATCTGCGACAACTGCATCACCCTCTGCAAGAGTGTGCTCGACAAGGAACTGTCCACCGAAAGCAAAAAGGCGTCGCCGAAGTTCAGCATCCCCAAGCCTGCCGAGATCAAAAAGCAGCTGGATCGTAACTGCATTGGACAGGACCACGCGAAAAAGACGCTGTCGGTGGCGGTCCATAACCATTTCAAACGGATCCTCCAGGAACCCTCCACCAAAACCGAAGGCGGTAGTGAATTTCCCAATCAGAACGACGACGTCGATATCGAAAAGAGCAATATTTTGCTAATTGGACCGACCGGTTCCGGCAAGACCCTCCTTGCACGCACGCTCGCCAAGATTCTTGATGTCCCTTTTGCGATCGCCGATGCCACGACTTTGACCGAGGCCGGTTACGTCGGTGAAGACGTGGAAAATATCATCCTGCGCCTGTTGCAAAACGCCGATTACGACGTGAAGCGTGCCCAGATGGGGATCGTTTACATCGACGAAATCGACAAGATCGCGCGCAAGACCGAAAACGTTTCCATTACACGCGACGTTTCCGGCGAAGGTGTGCAGCAGGCTTTGCTGAAGATTTTGGAAGGCACCACGTGCAATGTTCCTCCGCAGGGCGGACGCAAACATCCGCAGCAGGAATATATCCGCGTCGATACGACGAATATTCTGTTCATCTGCGGTGGCGCTTTTGTCGGTCTCGAAAAGATCGTGCAACGTCGCATGGGCAACCGCGTGATGGGTTTCGGCGCAGCGGCCGAACAAGGCGACCAGATTTCCTCGGCGGAACGCGACCAGATTCTTCAGTTCGTGGAACCAGAAGATTTGTTGAGCTTCGGGTTCATCCCGGAATTCATCGGCCGTCTGCCCATGACGACTGTCCTGGAAGAATTGACCGAGGAGCAGTTGGTTCTCGTTCTCACGGAAACAAAGAACGCTCTCACCAAACAATTCGCCAAGCTCATGGCGATGGATGGTGTGGAATTGGAATTTACTCCGGACGCCTTGCGTGAGCTTGCTGCCCAAGCGATCAAAAAGGGCACGGGTGCTCGTGCGTTACGCAGTCTTCTCGAAAAGCTGATGCTGGATGTGATGTACGAGATTCCCACCAGCGAAGACATCGCTGCGGTTCGCATCACCAGCGCGGTTGTACGTGGCGAAACAAAGCCCGTTATTCGTCGTAAAGCAGACCAGGAAGCGGCCTGATTTCGTTACGATTTGGGATTCACGAATGACGCGCCTTCTTGTTGGAGCCGTTCCTCCATGTCAGGGCCTGGCTGTTCTTTCTTGCAATTCGCAAATGCTGAATCGTAAATCGTGAATAGCCATGGGTTTTAACGCTGAGAGTTATATTGCGCAGAATGTCCGCTCGATCCCGCGATCCGGCATTCGCGATTTCTTCGACATCGTCCAGGGAATGAAAGATGTCATTTCCCTTGGTGTTGGTGAACCGGATTTCGTCACACCATGGCACATTCGTGAAGCAGCCATTTTCGCGCTCGAAAAAGGGCGCACCGGCTACACCTCCAACCTCGGCCTTCTGAAATTACGCGAGGCCATCGCGGAGCATCTGAAAAAACATTTCAAAGTTTCATATCAGGCGAAACAAATCCTGATCGCGGTGGGCGTGAGTGAAGCGTTGGACATTGCATTGCGCGCGCTCATCAATCCGGGTGACGAAGTCATTTACCACGAGCCGTGCTATGTGAGCTATTCCCCCAGCATCTCGATGGCGCACGGTGTGCCCGTGGTGGTGGCGTGTCGCGCTGAAAATGGTTTTGCTGTGACCGCTGAGGCGATCGAGAAAGTGATCACACCTCGCAGCAAAATTTTGATGCTCAATTTTCCGACCAACCCGACTGGCGGCACCATGACCCGGGCTGAGTTGCAGAAAATTGCGGAAGTAGTGCAGCGTCACAACCTGATTGTCCTGACGGATGAAATTTACGCGGAACTGACGTTTGAAGGAGAACACGTCAGCATAGCGTCGTTGCCCGGGATGTTGGAACGCACAGTTTTTCTTCATGGCTTCTCGAAGGCGTACGCGATGACAGGTTTTCGAATCGGTTACGCGTGCGGTCCGGTGGAGATCATCGAGGCCATGATGAAAATCCATCAATATTCCATGCTTTGCGCGAGCATCATCAGTCAGGAAGCCGCTTTGGAAGCGATTCAATTCGGTGAACCGGACACGACGGAAATGCGCGAGCAATACAAGCTCCGCCGGAATTTCATCGTGAAAGCTTTAAATGACATGGGATTGAAATGCCATTCGCCACGCGGATCATTTTACGCTTTCCCGAGCATTACCTCCACTGGGCTGACCTCAAAGGAATTTGCGGTGAAGTTGCTCGAACAGGAGAAAGTGGCTTGTGTGCCCGGCAGCGCATTCGGGGTTAGCGGAGAAGGGTTTTTACGTTGCTGTTTTGCGACGTCGCTCGATCAGATTCAGGTTGCCATGGATCGGATGGCGGGTTTCGTGAAAAGGGTTTCGCGATAGGCCTAACGGGCGTTGTCCGGAATTTCAGATTTTGTTGTATCACATTATCAGGGGAATTTTTTGTGTTCAACTTGGGCGTGGATGTTAGATTCCGCCAAATGATTCTGACACCGGCAGAACTCAACTCGCTCGTCCAGGCCGAAAGTCGTTCCCCACATACCTTGCTCGGCATGCATCCGCTCGGAAACGGCGATGGTGTTGTCGCGCGGGCATTCGTTCCCTGGGCCGCTGAAATCGAAGTAGTCCCCACCCACGAAAAGAAAAAGCCGCGCTTCAAGTTGCAGCGTATCCATGACGCCGGTGTTTTTGAAGGTGTCGCCAGGGACAGCAAAGATGTTTACGCCTACGATCTCGTGATCAAAGGGCATACCGGCCAGGAAGTTCAGACTCGCGATGCGTATTCATTTCTACCGACGCTTGGTGAAACGGATCTCTTTTTGTTTGCGCAAGGAAATGAACGGCGGATTTACGAAAAGCTCGGAGCACACATTCGACAACTCGACGGTGTTTGGGGAACGAGTTTTGCCGTGTGGGCGCCAAACGCCCAGCGAGTCAGCGTCGTTGGCGACTTTAATGGCTGGGACGGGCGGCGTCACCAATTGCGGCATCTCGGTGCGAGCGGAGTGTGGGAGATTTTTATACCCGGCGTTGGCGAAGGGGCTCATTACAAATATGAGATTCGCAATATTCATGGACACGTGGTCCTGAAGACGGATCCGTATGGATTCTTTTTCGAAGCCGCGCCAAAAAACGCTTCGATTGTCTGGGACCTGAAGAAATTTAAATGGAGCGATGACAAATGGATGAAGGCGCGTCGCGATAAAAATGCCCTGCGCGCGCCGATGAGCATCTATGAAGTGCACCTCGGTTCCTGGCGGAAAAAGAACTGGCACGAATCGCTGAGCTTTCGAGATTTGGCGGCGCCGTTGGTGGATTACGTGCGCAAAATGAATTTCACGCACGTGGAATTTTTGCCCGTGTCTGAGCACGCTTACTATCCGTCCTGGGGATATCAGGTGACGGGCTTCTATTCGCCGACGAGTCGTTTTGGCACGCCGGACGATTTTAAATATTTAATCAATGCGCTGCACGAGGCTGGCATTGGCGTTCTGATCGATTGGGTTCCAGCGCACTTTCCGCGCGATGAATGGGCGCTGGCTCGTTTTGATGGCACAGCTCTTTACGAACACGAGGACCCGCGCAAGGGAGCGCATCAGGATTGGGGGACGCTGATTTTCAATTATAGCCGGCATGAAGTGAAAAACTTCCTCGCGGCCAACGCTCTTTTCTGGTGTGAACAATTTCATATCGACGGGCTGCGCGTGGATGCTGTCGCATCGATGCTTTATCTCGATTATTCACGCAAAGAAGGCGAGTGGGTGCCGAACCAATATGGCGGTCGGGAAAATATTGAAGCCATCGAATTCCTTCGGTTCTTCAATCACTGCATCCACACAGAGCATCCGGGGGTTGTCACGATTGCCGAAGAGTCCACCGCATGGCCTTCGGTGACGCGTCCGCCGTATCTTGGAGGTCTGGGATTCAGTTTTAAATGGAACATGGGCTGGATGCACGACACGCTGAAATATTTCAGTCTCGACCCAATCTTTCGAAAATATCACCAGAACGATCTGACGTTCGCGATGCTTTATCATCATAACGAAAACTTTATCCTGCCGCTCTCTCACGATGAGATCGTGCATGGCAAAGGTTCACTGATTGGAAAGATGTCAGGGGATGATTGGCAGAAGTTTGCGAACTTGCGTTCATTACTGGCTTATCAATGGCTGTTTCCAGGGAAACAACTGCTCATGATGGGCTCGGAAATTGGTCAACGAGCCGAATGGAACGAGAATCGCGAACTCGATTGGTGGTTGTTGGATCAGGGCCCATACCACCGCGGTTTGCAACGTTTTGTTGAAGACTTGAATAAATTTTACAAACACGAACCCGCTCTCTGGGACGGCGACTACGACCTCAAAGGATTTTATTGGATTGATTGCAGTGACGCCGACAACAGTGTGCTTTCCTTTGTTCGGCAAAATGTCGATTGCACCCGACAGATTGCGGTGATCATGAATCTTACTCCTGTGTTGCGTCCGAATTATCGGGTTGGCTTGCCGAAAGAAGGTTTTTGGAAGGAAGTTTTAAATTCGGATGCCAGTTACTATGGCGGCAGCAATTGTGGGAACCTTGGAGGCGTCACCGCTCACGAACACAACTGGCACAATCAAAGTTTCTCCGCCGAGATTTGTCTTCCGCCGTTGAGCGTTGTGGCATTCAGTTCGCCACAGCCTGAGCCTCAAACCAGGAAATGACGTGTGCGGGCGTAAGTGTCTTGCCACGCGGACTGGTTTTGCGGTTCGAAGGCGCAAACTTCACTCGATCCTCGCAACGTGGTGCGCATTTCGTGCAGAGACTGCAGTTCGCCCGCAGCCCGAAGTTGCATCAAAAGATTCCCAAGAACCGTTGATTCTCCAGGCCCCGCGAGGACGATTCGCCCACAGGCATTAGCCGTGAATTGATTCAACAATTGGTTCCGAGATCCACCGCCGACAATATGAATGACTTCGATTCTATTGCCGGTCAATTCTTCCAGCCATCCGAATACAGCTTTGTATTTCAATGCGAGACTTTCAAAAGCGCAGCGGATGATTTCACCGTCGGTTTGAGGGACCGGCTGGTTCGTTTCGGCGCAGAACTCCTGAATTGCTTTGGGCATGTCAGGAGGGTTGAGGAAACGCGCATCGTCGGGATTCACAATGGAACGAAGAGCAGGGGCTTGTTCCGCGAGTTTAACCAGTTCGGGATAGTCATAAGTTTTCCCGCGTGCTTCGAAAGCGCGTTTGCAATTCTGGACGAGCCAAAGCCCCATGATGTTCTTGAGCAATCGATACGTTCCATCAACGCCCCCTTCATTGGTGAGGTTCAATTCCTGAGTGCGTTGAGAAAGTTGCGCCTGTTGAACTTCGACGCCCATAAGCGACCATGTTCCCGAACTGAGATAGGCCCAATTGGGTTTGCCTGTATTGGCGGTGGGGACGCCGACGACAGCAGATCCGGTGTCATGCGTTGCTGGAGCGATGACTTTGATTGAATCAAGCCCGGTTCGTGCGCTCACAGAGGATCGGATTGATCCGAGGGAGGATCCAGGATCGATAATCTGCGGGAAAATATGCGAGGGAATGTGGAATTCCTTGAGCAGATCGACTGACCAATTACGCGTCAAGGGATTGACGCATTGCGTCGTGGTGGCATTGGTGAACTCGACTCCTTTGGCCCCACAAAGGCACCAGTTCAGAAAATCGGGAATCATTAGCAGGCAATCTGCCTGTTCTAAGAGTTCCGGAGTATTTCTCTGGCTCGCGATGAGTTGATAAAGTGTATTGAACTCAAGAAATTGCAGCCCCGTTTGTTCGAAAATCTTCCCGCGAGGAACGCGTTTGAACGCTTCGTGCATAACCCCGGCGGTTCGACCGTCTCGATATTGATAGGGCTGTCCTAACATCTCGCCGTTTTTGGAAAAAAGCACGTAATCTACACCCCAGGTATCGACACCGACGGAGACAATGGATCTCCCATGTCTCTTTGCGGCAACGGTCAGTCCGGTTTGAATTTCCTGCCAGAGACGCAAAATGTCCCAACGGAATGTATCGCCGAGCTGCACGGCTCCGTTGGCGAAGCGATGCATTTCTTCGAGCTGAATCGTTTTTCCATCCCATAATCCTGCCATCACCCGGCCGCTTTCCGCTCCGAGATCAATGCCGAGAAAAACCTTTTGGGCGCTCATGTGGGGTGACTTTATAAAAATCCATTACAAACGGGAAGTAACGAAATGAACTCAAGAGGCCAGCGAACCAAAAACGCGGTGAAAGTTTTCCTCAATCTGCGAGGCAAAAGTTTCGCGAGGAATGCTTAACATCTGCGCGGCAAATTCGTATACAGCCACAAGGTTTGCAGGATGATTAACGGGTTTGCCGTCTCCCGCCGCGGATAGCGGGAAGCGAACACGATCCGGTGGCAAGGATTGATCAGGTGCGTCGGTTTCAATCAACAAACGTTCTAAAGGCACATGCCGAAATACTTCTCTCTGCTTTTCCTTTCGTTCGTGTGCGAAGTAGCCAGGAAAAGAAAAATAAGCACCAAGTTTCGCCAAAGGGTCGACCATTTCCTTTGGGCCACCGTACGAATGCAAAATAAAGCCCATAGCGGGTCTTGGTTCGCGTTGTAAAACTTCCAACATTTTTCCCCAGGCTTGCAGGCAATGGATGCTTACTGGCAGCTGACGTTCTGCACTAAGGCGCAATTGCCAAACGAACACTTCCTCCTGATCTGGCAAATCATAATCGGGGATCCAGCGGTCCAAGCCAATTTCTCCTATGGCACTTGGAACGGTTTCCAGAAACTCGGACAGCTGCTCTTTCCATTGCGCGGTGCGTTCTTTGATGTACCAGGGATGATAACCGAATGACGGAATGACTTCGGGATATTTTTCCGCGAGAGACAGCACCGCTTGCCAATCTTCTTCACACGATCCATTCACGACCATCTTTGCGATCGTTGATGCGCGCGATGCTTCAATGATACCGTCCAGGTGCGGCTGCAACCGCTCATCCTGCAAATGATTGTGCGCGTCGTAAAACTTCATTTCGTGTAGAGATGAATTTCAGCGAATGCCCGAATTTTTTCCCAGATGCGCGAGAGACTGTTGCGACGGTTAGGGGTGAGATGCTGCGAGATACCCGCTTTCTCCAAAAAAGTGGGTTCAACGGAAATCACCTCCGCTGGCGTGTGACCACTGTAGAAACCACAGAGCAGACTCGAGATGCCTTTAACAATTGCTGAATCGGAATCGGTCTGAAAGAGACATCTGCCCTCGCGCATCTCGGCATGAAACCAAAGTTTTGCGAGGCATCCTTCGACCCGATTGGCGTCCGTTTTGAACTCTTCCTGCAACGGGATGGCATTGCGCCCTTTGGCGATGACGAACGCAAACCGTTCCTGCGAATTCCTGATTGCAGAAAGCTCTTTCAACAGTGCGTCTCTTTTTTCCGAGATGTCCATTGGGCGTTGCAACAGTAGCACAACGCCTATGACGAGATGCGATAAAAAGAAAAAGGCCGCATTCAATTACGAACGCGGCCTTTCGAAAACGCCTTAATTATTTCAAAACCGTTACAACCGAAGAGACCCCTTGATTGCCAGCGGCATCATAAGCCACAGCCTGCAACGTATGCTGCCCGCGGGATGCGTGGTTCCAGTTGAACAGAGCAGAAGAGCTGCTGCTCGTGCTAAAGAAACTTCCATCAATGTACAAATCAATTCGAGTGACACCGATGTTATCCTTAGCATCCACCTGAACTTTGACGATTTTTCCGACTGTGCTGCCGGTTATAGGAGACACAATTTGGACGGTGGGCGCCGTGGTGTCGGCAATGATCGCATTCTTGACGGTGACAACCACCGTTGCTGAAGCTCCAACGTTTCCAGCCGCATCATAGGCTCGTGCCTGGACGGTCGCGGAACCATCAGCATGACCGGTTGTGTTCCATGAAAAGTTAGCCGAGCTGCTGGAAGCAGATCCAGTGAGCACTCCATCAACGTAATATTCAATTTTGGATACGCCGACGTTATCCGTAGCGGAAATGGAAACGGCCACACTTCCCGAAACAGTGCTGTTGGGTATCGGAGCATTCAACGTCACAACAGGAGCTGTCACATCGTACACAACATTACCGCCCCGAGCGGCATTCACGGCTTTGTTGGCATTCACCCGGCCGAACCCGAAATAAACGTCGTAACCAGCCGCGCCAATGTCATCGGACGAAGTTTTCAAGATGTCGACTACCTGAGCGTTGGAAAGCTGTGTGTTGGCGGCGACAATTAGGCCAGCGATGCCTGCCGTAACAGGGCTTGCGAATGAGGTGCCGGACCACGCTCCATAGCTGCCACCGTTTTGAGTGGTCCAAATTCCCTGTCCAGGTGCTGAAAGGGTGACGTATGAACCGTAACTCGAAAAAGACGCAAGATTATCCGACGTCTCCGTCGCGGAAACTCCAACTACATTACGACACGCAGCAGGATATTGCGGTGTGTTATTGGCGTTGTTGCCGGCTGCGGCCACGATGATGGCGTTTTTGCTCCACGCGTAATCAATCGCGCTTTGCAACGTGCTGGAAGAACTGCCACCGCCCACGCTCAGGTTAATGACGCGAGCCCCTTTGTTCGCGGCGTAAGTAACACCATTTGCAATGGCGGAGTAAGTGCCGCTGCCGGTGGAACCAAGAACCTTTACGGGAAGAATGTAGTTTTTAATGGCGATACCACTCACACCGATCCCGTTATTTCCCGATGCCGCAGCTGTTCCTGCCACCGCTGTCCCGTGTCCGTTGTCGTCGGCAGTATTAACCGTATTTGAGACATAATTATAGCCAGCCAATACCTTCCCCTTCAGGTCGGGGTGGTTGGCGTCAACGCCCGTATCGAGGACACCAATGATGATATTCGTCAAACCTTGGGACACATCCCAGGCTTGCGGCGACTGAATTTTGGAATGATGCCATTGATAACCACCGGTGTAGTAAGGATCGTTTGGCGTAAAATCAGCCGTGGCAATGAAATCGGGCTCCGCAAATTCAATTTTTGGATTGTGGCTGAGAGCTTCCAGGACACGCTGAAGCTTTTCTTCTGGCACGTGTAGCACGCGAACATTGATGCCGTGGATTTGACCGACTTCTCTTGCTCCGTGGACAATCAAGAGGGCTTTGAAGTCACTCTCAGTGAGATCGAGTTTTGGTTTTACCAGTAGCTGACCAACGACCCGATGAGCATCTTCCGCGCGTCCTACAGTGACTAAAGCAGCGACAACAGCGGCGAAACAAATAAATTTAGTACAGGTTTTAAGCATCAATTTGAAAGACATGTGAATTTTCCCTTCTCCTGTCTCTTCCTTTAGCTATCTCCGTGCCAGCTGAAGAATTGGCGACGATGTATTTTTCGCGGGATAGTGTCTTCTTTTGAGGCGTTCTTCGAAGAGTGACTCCTTTTATGTTTTCGCTGGAAAAACCCGAGGGCGTCAATTTAACTGCGAGCGGGATGATCTCCGCCAACGCCAATGCACCACTGCTGCCGCTGCTGAAACAGTTTTTCGGCTACACATCATTCCGTCCCCTGCAGCAGGAAATTATTTCAGATTCCCTGGCGGGCAAAGACGTGTTGGCGATCCTGCCAACCGGTGGGGGCAAATCGTTATGCTTTCAATTGCGTGCTCTTGCAACGCCCGGATTGACCGTGGTTGTTTCTCCTTTGATCGCGTTGATGAAAGATCAGGTCGATGCTTTGCAGGCCAGTGGGATCGCGGCGACGTTTCTGAATTCATCCCTCGAATCGGCCGAGTCTCGAGCGCGTTTGCGCGGATTACACAACGGGGACTATCGGCTTTTGTACGTCGCTCCCGAACGCTTGCTGCTTTCTGGTTTCTTGAGTGACCTGGAGAAATGGAATGTCAATCTGATCGCCGTCGACGAAGCGCATTGTATCAGCGAATGGGGCCATGACTTTCGTCCCGAGTATCGCCAGCTGGCTTTGTTGCGGAGCCGTTTTCCGGCGGTTCCATTGATGGCATTGACGGCGACGGCTACGGAACGCGTGCGCGAGGACATCATCACGCATCTAAAATTGCGGGATGCCGGGATCTACATCGCCAGCTTCAATCGTCCGAATTTAACTTATCGCGTCTTTGCCAAAGCAAAGGCGTACGATCAAACCGCCAGTTTTATTCGCGGACGTCCCCGCGAAAGTGGAATCATCTATTGCCAGAGTCGAAAAGCTGCGGAAAGCGTCGCCTCGCAACTGAATGCCGATGGGATTAAAGCGCGGCCGTATCATGCCGGTCTGGAAGCGAAGGAGCGCGCAGAAAACCAGGAACTTTTTCTTCGGGACGAAGTCCGTGTGATTTGCGCGACGATCGCTTTCGGGATGGGAATCAATAAACCGAACGTGCGTTTCGTGATTCATTACGATTTGCCGAAGAACATAGAAGGTTATTACCAGGAAACCGGACGCGCGGGCCGTGATGGTTTGCCGAGTGAATGCATTTTGCTCTTCAGCGCGGGCGACGTGGTTAAACAGACGCAATTTATCGACGAAAAGCCTGATCCACAGGAACAGGCTATTGCCCGGCAACAATTGCAGTTGATGGTGCATTTCGCGGAGTCGTCCTTTTGTCGCCGCGCGGAGTTGCTGCGTTACTTCGGAGAAACGTTTCCGGATGAAAATTGCGGTTCCTGCGACAACTGCCTGTCGCCTCGCTCAACATTCGACGGCACTATCCCCGCCCAGAAATTTCTTTCGTGTGTCTACCGAATTCGCGAGCGGGGCGGCTTCGGTGTGGGCTTGAATCACGTGGTGGAGGTGTTAACCGGCGCGGAGACGGAGAAGATACGCAAATGGAATCACCATGAACTTTCCACCTACAACATTGGACGTGAGCACAGCCGTCCTGAGTGGCAGATGATTGGCCGTGAGCTTGTGCGGCTCGGCTATCTCAGACAAACCACGGAAAAGTTTAGCGTCCTTGAATTGACCAAAGAAGGTCGGGAAATGCTGCGAGATCGGAAGAAGGTGACTCTAACCCGTCCCGTGACGATATTATCGCCGAAAGAGAAAGTTCCGCGCGCCGGCGAAATCGCTTGCGACGAAACGTTGTTCGACCGCCTGCGCGATCTTCGGCGCAAGCTGGCGGACGAACGAAACGTTCCCGCTTACATTGTCTTTTCTGACGTCGCGTTGCGCCAGATGGCCCGTCTCTATCCTTCCAACGACGAGGAGTTCTCTCGCATCAGTGGGGTTGGAGAAAAGAAATTGCGCGAGTTTGGAGTCGTGTTTCTTGAAGCCATCGCTTCGTATCTCCAAACCTATCCGCGGCAGATGTTCGCGGACGACTCATTTTCGTCCCCTGCCCCGAAAGGTCGCATGAACGATACCGCTCGTGAGACCGCGGTCCTTTTTCGATCGGGATATTCCGTTGAAGAAATCGCAAAAAAACGGTCGCTGACACACGGCACAATTTTTTCCCACCTGGAAACGGCGATTACAGCGGGTGAGGCGCTGGATATTTCTTCAATCCTGGGCAAGGAACAAAACCAGCAAATCACTGCGGCGTTTTCGAAATATGGTTTTGCCAATCTCACTGGAGTCAAGGAAGTCCTGGGCGACGGTTTCAGCTACGAACAAATTCGGTTGTGTCGTGCAATGTTGCAACGATCAGGATAGTTAGCATTGAACTTTCCACGGCTTCAACGGCTGCTAGGTTCTTCTTCTTATGAGCGATCCCTATGAAGAAATTCTCGAAGGTGAAAATTTCCTGCGCCAACCACCGGGACTTCGCCATGAAGAAGTCTGCGAATTTCTTCACGCTCGCGTCTCCGCAGCGTTAAATGGCGTGTCCACCACCAAATTGTTGCCGCCGCGCACAATTGTGCAGCTTTCTGTCGGAACAATGTTGCGGCCCGACCTCGCGCTGGTTACGGCGGCAACCGGAAAGATCTGGCTCGTCGCGGAGGTGGTTAACTCTGGTGACCACCGGGCCGATACCGTTTTGAAGAAAGACCTTTATGAGACAGCGAAAATGCCCCGCCTTTGGATGATTGATCCTCGTTATGACAACGTGGAAATCTATCACGGCACACCCAACGGGCTGACGTTGAAAAAAATTCTGGCGGGAAAAGAAAAGCTGACGGAGTCGTTACTGCCGGAATTGGGAATTGAGATTGCGGAGATGTTTGCGACTCGCAACGTCCGTTAGTGACTCAAGGTTTGAGGAAGTAACCGCGTTGCTTTTCGCTGATCGGTTTGCCCAGGCGTTCCATCACGTCCAACATATCTTCCCAAACGTTACGCTTTTCGCTCAACGCCTGGTTGCGCAACAAGTACGCCGGATGGTAGGTCGGCATCACAGGGATATCGCGAAATGTCATCCAGTTACCCCGTTGTTTGGTAATCCCGATCGTTTTTCCAAATAATCCTTCCACGGCGGTCGCGCCCAAAGCCACGATCACTTGCGGACGAATCAGCTCCACCTGCTCGAGCAAATAAGGAAGACAAGTGTTCATTTCGTCAGGGGTAGGCTTGCGATTGCCGTAGGCCTGGCCCGGCGTATCCGGTCGACACTTCAAGATGTTGGCGATGTAAACCGTGTCCCGCGAATACCCCATTGTCTGGATAATCTTCGTGAGCAACTGACCCGCTTTACCGACGAAAGGTTCGCCTTGTTCATCTTCGTCGGCGCCCGGTGCTTCGCCGACAAACATCAGGGGCGAATGGATATCCCCTACACCGAAGACAACATTTTTCCTGGCGGCGACAAGGTTGGGACATTTTTGGCAGGCGAGCACGCGTGTCCGGAGTTCCGCCATGGCGGCTTCCTTGGCCTCGCGCGACAGCGGAGCAGCCGGTATCGCTTTAGCGGGTGTTTCCGCCAGCGTCGTCGTCGGAGTAGGCGTTACCAATGCAGGCGCTGGTCGGCTAACCGTCGGAACAGCCGTTGAAGTGACAGGTCGGGAAATCGTCGGCGTCGAGTTCACCGCCGCGATTCGCGCGACAGGACGTTGCAAGTCGGCGAGAAGTTCGGGAGCAACATTGATGTAACGCACGCCACTCGCCTTCAATGACTGCAAATGGTCTTCGACCGCGCTAACCAACTTCTGGAAATGATCCGACATTACGCGCTGATTGTACGAACTCCGGAAGCCGGGGCACGCCAATCTTGTTGGTTGTTATTCACGCAAAGTTCACAAGCGCCTTATTTGTCGCGCTTCAACAAATATTCGGCGAGACCTTCGAGCGCCTGCGCTTTGCCCTTGAAAACTTTCAATGCGTCGAACGCACGGTTTGTCAGTTGCTCGGCGATCTTGCGGGATTTATCGAGACCAACAATGGATGGATACGTTGCTTTTTGCGCCTTCGTATCTTTACCGGCGGTTTTGCCCAGCTGTTCACTGGTCTGGGTAACGTCCAGGATGTCGTCGATGACTTGAAAAGCGAGGCCGACGTTGTAACCGAAATCGGTCAGGGCTTTCAGCTGAGCGGCCGAGCAGTTGGCGCTCATTCCACCGAGTCGGACCGAACAGCACAAGAGCGCAGAGGTCTTCCGTTCATGAATGTATTTGAGCTGCGCTTCTGAAACTTTCTTGCCTTCGCCTTCCAGGTCGGCGACTTGTCCGGCGATGAGCTGTAACGAACCGGAGGCTTTGGCAATTTCCAAAACAATGTCGCGATGAGAATAGCGCGGCCAGCCTTTGCACAAGGCGGCAATCTCAAACGCCTGCGTGAGCAACGCATCGCCTGCAAGTACCGCGATTCCTTCACCAAACACTTTGTGGTTCGTGGGCTTGCCCCGACGAAAGTCATCGTTGTCCATCGCTGGCAAATCGTCGTGAATCAATGAATAGGTGTGGATGCACTCGACGGCGCAAGCAAGTGGCATGACGTCGGCGGGTTTGCCGCCACACGCTTCTGCGGCAGCAAGACAAAGCGCGGGGCGCATCCGTTTGCCGCCGGCAAAAATCGAATACCGCATTGCTTTATGAATGGTCGGCGGAGCCACGGTTTCTTTAGGCAAAAATTTATCGAGCGCCTTGTTGACGGTATCCGTGCAATTCCCGACATAGGACTGGAGGTCAAATGGAGCGGCTGTTTTGGTTTTCTTTGCGGCAGCAGGCATGCGGGGGGTTTTAGAGAAACTTCTGGTCCGCTGCAAGGATGGACTGTGGGTGAGGATTTAGAGTCGGCCTATTAACCGTCCATGGAGGAAGAGGCGCCCAGTCCCATTCTGAAAGAGTTGAAAGCGGCGTCTTTCCCGTGAGAGGGGTTTTGGGAATTTGGAAACTTTGCCTTTGCCCCCGGTTTCCAGGTCTCAGAAAGTGAAAATTTGCGCTCAGAATGGTTTTCCAGGTCTCAGAAAGTGAAAATTTGCGCTCAGAACGGTTTTCCAGGTCTCAGAAAGTGAAAATTTGTGCTCAGAATGGTTTTCCAGGTCTCAGAAAATGAAAATTTGCGCTCAGAACGGTTTTCCAGGTCTCAGAAAGTGAAAATTTGTGCTCAGAATGGTTTTCCAGGTCTCAGAAAATGAAAATTTGCGCTCAGAACGGTTTTCCAGGTCTCAGAAAGTGAAAATTTGTGCTCAGA
>CBHTTJ010000022.1:0-40893 GCA_966095605.1 uncultured bacterium
TTTGCTTAAACGATTTTTTGGTTGGCGATCGGATGTAGCGGAAACGCAGCCGCCATTTACTTCGGCAGACCCCAATCCTTCTGCAGACGCTGATATTCTTTCTCGGGCAGTTGCACGAGGACTGGATGTTTCACGGAATCGAGCCAATGAAGCAGTTCTTCCATCTTTTCCCCGGTCATGGCGGTGCAGCCGGCTGTCCCGGTTTTGTCGCTTTTCCAGATATGCACGAAGATGCAGGAGCCGCCTCCGTTGATCCATGGGTCCATATTGTGTTCCACTACGACCCCAAGGCGGTATTGCTCGCCGATGTCCCGCATCTTTTCGGAGCTGTCCCAGTCGACGGTTCCGATCCGCTCGCGGTCGACGATTCTATTATAATTGGTCGACTTTATGTCATCGACGCATTCGATCGTCGGGGTGAGTTCGCGGTAGGGGAGTTTAATATAGGTCACCTGAGCGAGCGGTTCGCGTCCGAAGGCTGAGGTCAGTTTGAAAATGCCCGCGGGACTTTTGCCATCGCCTTCCTTTTTGATGGGACCGGACAAATCGTTCGTCGGGTGCAAGCCGCGTCCCCAGCCCAGACCATTTCGGCCGACCACGATCGGGAACTTTTCGCCTACCTCTACCCATTTCGCATCGGAGGCATTCCAGCCAAAGCGGCGGAGCGTGCCGGGGACAGAACTCCAATCCGGAGTCGTGACGAGAATTAATTGGTCGCTGTTTTTGAAGGCAGGATTCTTCTGGGCGGACGCCGAAAGCGCGCAAAAAAGGACCGCGACTGTGAAAACCGAGAAAAAATTTTTAAGAAACGTATTCATTAACGAGCGGAAAATAGCGCTAAAAGTGCGTGAACTTCACGCATATTGCGTGAAAATTTTGCATAAACCCTCAAAAAACGCACGAAAAAGCATTTTCGGGCTGAAAATCCGTGCTGGCATCGTTGCTGCTAAAGTAATTCCCAGACAAATGGGGTTGACACTGAAATTGAGTGTTCAATACAGTGCCCGCTCTCAAAAACCAGCAACCAAAAAGAAAATTGTTTATGAAAAAGAAACACCAAATTATCGGGGCTTTCACTCTCATCGAGTTGTTAGTCGTTATTGCGATCATCGCAATTCTCGCAGGTATGCTCTTGCCTGCTCTCGCCAAAGCCAAAGCTCGTGCGCAACGTATCAACTGCGTCAGTAACCTGAAGCAGATCGGTACCGCGTTCCGTATGTTCGCGAACG
This sequence comes from uncultured bacterium, assembly GCA_966095605.1. Classification (GTDB taxonomy): domain Bacteria; phylum Verrucomicrobiota; class Verrucomicrobiia; order Limisphaerales; family JACDHS01; genus CBHWET01. The sequence goes on from CBHTTJ010000022.1 coordinate 1,230, forward strand.
ACAACGACGGCAAATATCCTGGCGAAATCTATACTGCCACGACGAACGCTGACTGGAACTATTATAACTACGCTGGCGACCAATTGAGCAGCCCAAAAGTTTTGATCTGCCCAAGCGATGCCAAGCGCCCAACCGCTCCTCGTCCTCCGCTCGATTTCACGACTCCTGGAACGACGAACAGCTTCTCGGATTCCACTCATCGTAACAACTCGCTCAGCTATTTCTACGGTCTCGATGCCCAGGACACTCGCCCAGGTATGATCCTGTCGGGTGACCGTAATATCGGCACTGGCACGGCTGGTGCGAATAACACGGCTGCTACCTCCACGCAGATGAGCACCCCGACTGTTGCGGCTGTTACCAGCACCACGGCCGGTTACCTCGCCAGCAATGCGACACCAGTTCGTAACTGGACCTCTGACTTGCACAACGGTCAAGGTAACGTCGGTTTGGCTGACGGCAGCGTGCAGCAGGTCTCCATGAACAAGCTCAACGAATTGTTGAAGGCCACGGATGATCCGCTTCCTGCGACGACCACGACGGGTAACCGCGTGATCTTCCCGCAGTAATCTAAAATCTTCACGAAGGCGTCTTGAGTTTCTCAAGACGCCTTTTTTGTTTTTTCGAATAGCGGATGAAGATGGAGCTCTTTGTTATTTTCGTGAATCATTCTGGAATCCCGAGGCCGTTTGTTGGAATCAATGACTCTCCCCACCTCCTTCCTCTCCCGCTGGGCTGAGCATTACCCACAACTTTTCTCACCTAAAATCAAAGGCTGAAAGCCTGTAATGTTATAGCCCAGGCTGGAGCGAGTCTGACGAGCGGCGGCCTGGGTATGATATTGGATTAAGAATAAGCGAGGCCTGTAAGGCCGGAACAATCTCACGGCTACGAAAACTGCGTGGCGAGTTCGGCCGTAGGGAATGCAAGATCAGCCCACACGCGAAGTGTAATGAACTTAGATGCTCTCATAGTTGTGACGGCCTTTCAGGCCTTGTCCATCTAATACCCAGTGACCCAGGCCGCCGCTCGTTGAACTCGCTCCAGCCTGGGCTTTCAAATAGCGGACTTTCAGCCCTAAGAAAGATGTGGGTATGCTCAGCCCGCTGGGAGAGGAGGTATTGATCACCGCCTCTTCTCGAAACTGAACCGTTGATAGATGTTCCCTGGTGAAGAGGAAGCGCTGATCGACAAATGGGCCGTTTTTCGGAAAAACAATTCCGATGCCGACAGCGAGGGATTCAGTCAGGAGTTCGCGGTCAAGCGAATGATCTGATCGAGGGACGTCGTCGGACGAAAACCAATCGCTCCCGCCAATTTCTCAAGCCGCGGTTTACGCCTCAGCATATCTTCAAAACCGGGAGCGTACGCTGCACTGTAAGGAATACGCTCGATTTTCGAATTCGATTTGAGCGCCGCAATAATGCGTTCCGCAAGACCTTCGATGCTGACCTCTTCATTATTGCCCACGTTAAAGACCTGGCCGTGGGTAGCCGGACTATTCTGAAGCCGGACCAAAGCTTCCACCGTATCGTGAACGAAACAGAAACAACGCGTTTGCCTGCCGTCGCCGAACACTTTCAAAGGTTCTCCTTTTCTTGCGGCTTCAATGAATCGCGGGAGCACCATGCCGTAACGCCCTGTTTGGCGTGGTCCGACGGTGTTGAAAAGACGGGCGATAACGACCGCCAGATTTTTCTCCCGCGCATAAGCGAGCGCGAGGAATTCATCCATTAACTTCGAGCACGCATAACTCCAGCGACTCAAATGCGGTGGTCCAATCAATAAATCATCTTCTTCAGAGAAAGTGTCCTTCTGGCTTTTGCCATAAACTTCGGAAGTGGAGGTGAGGAGCAGGGGAACGCCCGACTGGCTGGCCGCTTTCAGCATTACTTCCGTCTCATGCAGATTTGTCTGGATGGTATGGATCTGCGATTGCATGACCAGGTCCACACCCACCGCAGCCGCCAAATGATAAATACTTTCTGCGCCCGCGACGATCTCGTGAAGTTCTTTGCACTCCGAGACCTTGCTGGTGATCACACGCAGTCGAGCATCGCTTTGAACCGCTTTTAAATTAGAGAGATTCCCCGTGGAGAGATCGTCAATGATGACGACCGATTTGCCATCGCGCAATAAACGTTCCACCAGGTGCGAACCGATGAAACCTGCGCCGCCCGTTACAATGACTCTTGAGGACACCCCTGCATTGTGGAAAAGAAACGGGCCGACTCAAGCTTGATTCGCAACGCGCGGGTTGCGACCATCCTGAAAATGCCCGAGAGCCAGACAGGCCCGACGAACATGCATCGAGGAATTCCCTCTGCGCTTCGACTGCTGGTCGGCGTGAACTTTCGGCAGGCGGCGCGCCGATTGAATTCCGTGCAAAAGGAATCGCGTCTGCTGACCTCCGTCATTGCCGTTTTCATCGTGGGCTACTTTGCTCTGGCGTATTACCTCTTTCAAAGGGGGTTGAACTTCCTCCTGCGTGATTTTCCTGGCTTCGGCACGTTGCTGGCGGAACGCCTGATCTTTTTATTGTTTGCGTTCTTATTCAGCCTTCTCCTGCTGAGCAATCTGATCATCGCCTACACGAATTTCTTTCGGAATCGCGAGACTCATTTCCTTCTCTCGCTGCCCGTACCAACCAAAGTGATTTTCCGTTGGAAATTCATCGAAGCCACGTTGCTCGCTTCCTGGGCTTTCTTATTTTTGATCGCGCCGCTGCTCGTCGCTTATGGATTGGTGAGCAAAGCACCGTGGCATTTTTATATCGTCACCGTTTTTTCCACTGGCCTGTTCATTATCCTTCCGGCGATCTGCGGCGCATGGATGGCGTTGAATCTGGCTCGATTCCTGGATCGGCGGGCATTTCAAATTGTTGCGCTGTCCGCGGCGCTGATTCTTTTGCTCGCGGCTGCTTATTGGCTCCATCCTGAACCGATTCCCGATGATCCGAACGAGGTCCGTGTTTTGGCGGTAATGGATCGGCTGATGATGAAGACCCATTTCGCTCATTCTCCGTTACTTCCCAGTTACTGGATGTCCAACAGCGTTTTGCAATGGGCGGAAGGCGCGTGGTCGGCGGCACTCTTTTTCATTCTTGTCCTGCTGAGTCACGTGTTGTTCTTCGGCTACTTGAGTTTTACTCGGATGGGTCGGACGTTTTACGACGCCTTTTCCGTTGTTCATAGTCGAGCGAGTGTGTTCGAACAATGGAGTTGGTTTCGTGCGCTTCGTTCCCGTCGAAATATCTTTCAATATTCGCAAGGTGTCCTGGAAAAACTTCTCGTCCATCTTCGCGCAGGTTCGGATGTGCGCGCATTGATTCTCAAAGATCTTCGTGTCTTCTGGAGAGATACGACTCAGTGGGGGCAAACGGTCGTTTTGTTCGGACTGCTGGGCGTTTACATCATTAACCTGCGGCATTTTACGCAGCAGTTGACGAACCCGTTTTGGATTCATCTCGTCTCTTATTTGAATCTGGGTGCTTGTTCCCTCAACCTCGCCACGCTGACGACTCGTTTCGTTTATCCCCAGTTTTCGCTGGAAGGAAAACGTCTCTGGATTGTCGGCATGGCGCCAATCGGGCTGGTGAAAGTGGTTAAGACGAAGTTCTGGCTCGCGACGACGGCCTCCCTGTGCCTCACGTTGGGATTGATTACACTCTCCTGTCGCATGTTGCAGATGCCGTTGGACCGAACCCTCTTTTTTGCGGGGACCATTACGATTATGACCTTCACGCTGAACGGCCTTTCCATTGGTTTGGGGGTGCTCTATCCGAACTTCAAGGAAGAGAATCCGAGTAAAATTGTCAGCGGTTTCGGCGGAACATTTTGCCTCGTGTTAAGCTTTCTCTACATCGTCGCTTCGGTTGTGTTGTTGTCATTTGGTTCGCCATGGCGAATTCATCAGGAAGCACATTCCTCTTTTTACAGGGGGCCTTCGTTTAACTTCGCGGTTTTTGCGTCTGGAGGATTTCTGCTCCTTTCGTTGATCCTGGGACAATTACCGCTGCAATTGGGGCTTCGGCGGGTGGCAAAGTTCGAGATGTAGAATCAGTGATTTGCTAAAAGCTTCTCGAGTGCACTGAAGAGCTGCTTGTCGTCTGAAAGATTCATTTCATTGCTGGCAGTGACCAATCCGAAGCCATCGCCATAGGCAGGGCCATTGGCAACACTGTAATGACTATGCCCCTCGGTGATTTGTTTTCGCGCCTTCGCCACCGCTCCTGCGCGATGTTGGTCAACTTCGTATTTCCAACCGACAATCGTGGCTTTCGGAAACCAGCCGCGTAATTCGGGAAGAATTTTGGGTGTCGGCACCAGTTCTGCAAAAAGCTTTCCGCCCCGCGTCGACACTTTGCCACTTTTGATTTCCACAAACCTGCCGTCGATCTCTTCCACAATTCTTCCGAAACCAAAATCGCTGACGGCTGCGGCATGAAAGACTGCATTAACCTGCGGAGAGCTCAAAGCTTTGAGCCGTTCCTGGAGATCCTGCGTGGTGGTAAAGATTTGAAGATTCTGCGCCGTCGATTTTTCCTGGAACGTGGAATAGTGGCCGCGAAGCAAAGTTACCTGGTGTCCCTGCGCCGCGAGATAGTTGGCGAGCATCGTTCCCAATTTGCCGGAGGAGAAATTCGTGAGCCGTCGTACCTCGTCCAAAGGTTCATAAGTCGGCCCGGCTGTGACGATGCATTGCACGCCTGCCAAATAGCTGGAATCGACGACGCAGGAAAGCAGGAAAAATTTCGATTTTGTTTTAGGACAGCTTCGTGGCAACGTTTCCGCCATGAGTAAAATCGTCGGCATCGACCTCGGCACCACCAATTCGTTGGTGGCGACGGTCGATTCTGGAATTCCATTCGTGATTGCTGATCCTGAGGGACAACGATTGACCCCGTCCGTTATTCATTTTCCTTCTGCCACCGGCGAACCGGTTGTCGGTCACAAAGCCAATCGTGTCCGGGTGGTGAAACCCGCTGAGACTGTTTATTCCGTTAAACGTTTCATGGGGCGCCGAGGCGCGGATATTAAACGCGAAGAAATGTTGGTGACATATCCTGTTCGCGGGGAAGGTTCCGGGCCGGTCACCATTGATATTCATGGTCGCTCGTGGACTCCCGAAGAAGTTTCCGCCGAGGTCTTGAAGAAATTAAAAAGGGATGCGGAAGCGAGTTTTGGAGAAAGCGTCACGCGCGCCGTAATCACTGTTCCCGCTTATTTTAATGATGCCCAACGGAACGCTACCAAAAAAGCGGGTGAACTCGCGGGCTTCACCGTCGAACGGATTGTCAATGAACCGACTGCAGCCGCACTCGCTTACGGGCTCGATAAGCTGAAAGAACACTCCAAAGTTGCGGTTTACGATTTGGGTGGTGGAACATTTGACCTTTCCATCCTTGAGCTGAACAACGGCGTTTTTCAGGTGCTCGCGACGAATGGAAATACGCGTCTCGGGGGCGATGATCTGGATAGTCGGCTTGTGGAATTCATCGTCGACAAAATCAAAACGACGGGAGGTCCCGACGCCTCGAAAGATTTGCCGATGCTTTCCCGCATTCGCGAAGTCGCGGAGCAAACGAAGATTCGGCTTTCGACGGAGACAGAGGTCGAAATCGCGTTGCCATTTTTAACTTCAACGTTTTCTTTCAGTTACAAACTGACCCGGGCGGAATTGGAAACTTTAACGCGCGAAATCATTTTGCGGACGAGGCCTCATTGTTTGCGGTCACTCGCGGATGCCAAACTGGAGGCCAAGGACCTCGATCAAGTCATTCTGGTCGGCGGACAAACCCGCATGCCATTGGTTCGCCAGCTTGTCTCCGAATGGTTTGGTTGCGTGGAATTCGAAGAAAATCGCGGCGACGTTCGATTGGGCACGGAGTTTCACAAAGCAAAGGGTCCGCAACTCAACACAGCGCAAAATCCAGATGAAGCTGTCGCTTTGGGCGCAGCCATTCAGGCGGAAATCCTTTCCGGTGGTTTTAAGAATCTGCTTTTGTTGGATGTCACTCCACTGTCTCTTGGCATCGAAACTTTTGGCGGACTGATGAATGTCATCATCCCTCGAAATTCCACGATTCCGGTTAAAGCCGGGGAAATGTTTACGACGGCGGTAGATAATCAAAAGAGCATGCTTATCCACGTTCTCCAGGGCGAACGCGAACGGGCTCGCGATAATTGGAGTCTCGGGAAATTCGAGATCGAATTCGAACCGGCGCCGAAAGGGGTGCCACGTGTCGGAGTCCAGTTTGAAATCGACGCCAATGGCATCCTTCACGTGCTTGCCCGCGATATAAAAACCGGCAAACAGAAGGTCGTGGAGATGAAGTCGGCGGTGGACGTCGATGACGCAGAGGTGCAGAAGATGGTGGAGGAATCGGTTGAGCACGCTTTCGATGATATGAAGGCGCGGCAGTGGGTGGAGGAAAAGATCAAGGCCGGTACCAATATTTCTGCGACTCGTTCAACAATGGCGCAGTATAACTCTGAACTGGAGCCGGAATACCGCAAACAAATTGAGGACGTTTTGGCCGAGATCGAAAAAGTTTTGGAAATGGAGCAGCCTCGAACCAAAACGGGCGATCCACGGAAGTTGAAAGAAGCAAACGAAAAGCTCAACGAGGTGACAAAACCTCTCGCGGACTATGCCATGGACAAGGCGATGGAAGCGATGCTGCGGAAAAAAGGGCTTATTCCTTAAAGGAGATTATTCGGCTTCGCGAAATGGCTGTTTTCGCTGATAAAGCGAGAGTCGTTGTTCCATGTCTGCCGTGGCATTGGCATCTCCTTTAGGGCGAATGATCGTGATCGCTTTTTCCTGGAGAGAAATGGCTTCCTCAAATTTTCCCGTGGCAGCGAGAGCTGCGGCGAGTGTGTCCAACTTCCATTCGTCTTTTTCTTTGGTCAGTTCAACGCTCCGCCGTGCCAGTTGAACCGCATGCTCGGGATTGCGGAGGTGGGCATGTTTGGTGGTGGCTTCAATCCACGCGAGATTTTGCAGGGCAAAGAGATTGTCAGGACTAATTTTCAAAGTCTCCCGGAATTCGTTGATCCCTGCGTCCAATTGGTTTTGTCCGAGCAGTGCCACGCCATAGTTATAGTGTGTGCCTGCATCGTTGGGATTGAGTTTGAGAGCCGCGATATAATGTTCGATAGCTTCGGCCGGACGATGTTCGGTCTCTGCCAGCCAAAAACCCCAATTGCTTTCCGCCATGGCGCAGGTCGGGTTTTTCTTCAGCGTATCGCGCCACAACGTTTTCTGGTTTTTGTAAATGGCCGTTTGCTTCCACGTCAAAATGGAAAGTCCTGCCGTCAAAATCACCATCAAGACAATTGCCCGCTCCTTAAGGAAGTGAGTCGCGGCAGCGGCGAGAAGTGCTACAACTGCGATGATCGAAAAATATTGGTAATGATCCGCCACGAAGGAATAGCGAAAGAAATAGATATTTAAAAAGCCGAGAACAGGAACGAGGGTAATAACAAAATAGGCAAACGCGGCCAACGGACCATGGCCCCACTTCTTACGCCAAAGCCACAGCACCACTCCGACTGCGATCACGGCGATCCCTGGTAAATAAGCGAGGAGGTTTTTCCCGTCCACGACCCAACGCGGGTAGACAAACATGAGGTTTATCGGAGCCAATGCTTTGTAGAGATAAAACCAGACATTCCAGCCGGCGACGGCGATTCGGGTCGGCAGACTGTTGGCGTTAACGACCTCGGTGTTGATCGCACGAGTGTACTGAAACCAAATGGTAATCAGCCCGAGAATCAGGGCGACGCCAAAGAAAGGAAGGCTTCGGAGCAAATCTTTCCTGGTTAGTTTCCCATGTATCCACCAGGCGCAACCGAGTGCTACAAACGGGAACATTACGACAGCGGTTTTCGAAAGCAACGCCAGCACAAACGCGCCCAATGCAAACCAGTAATCGTTGGGAAGCTTTGCCTGGGAAGTTTTTAGATTTTTGTTATCAAAGCGAACGTAGAACAAGGCCGCGAGGGCAAAGAAGACCATCGATAAAGTATTCTTCCGCTCTGCGATCCACGCCACGGATTCCACGTTCACAGGATGGACCACAAACAATAGCGCCGCCCAGAATCCACCAGGAATTTTCAACGCCAGTAAGGTTCGCCAAAGGAAGAAGGCGCCGAGTGCATGCAGCAGAATGTTCGTAATGTGGTAATTCTTTGCGTGCATTCCCCACGTATGCCATTCGAACCAAAGGGAGCTATAGGTCATCGGAAAGTAATCCGATTGATTGCTGCTGAACCAAATTTGTGACAAGCCGTTGCGGGCGTGCATCAACGCGTTGTTCCAAAGCATCGCATCGTCGTCCCAGATGAAATCGGCTTTGAATAACTGTGAATAAACTGCCAGGGCCACCACCACGAAAATCAGCAGGCCGGTGAACGTTGAAATTTGAAATTCTTTTGCGCGGGTTCCGCCCTTGTCCCGGTTTTTTGTTGGAGGTGGCGACGAAGCATTTTCTCGTGGCGCATTGGTGGACATTGGGAGCAGGGTAAACGTCATGATCGAGCGTGACAAGTTCACGCTTGTTTTTGCGCGCGGGTTTGGGAAAAGGTGAAGGAATGAGAAGACTTCTTTGCGCAGTGACTGTTTTGATGGTTCATTTTGGCGCGATCGCCGCCCAGAAAATTGAATCGGACATTTGCGTCTACGGAGGCACCGCGGCGGGAGTCGTCGCGGCAGTGCAAGCGGTGCGCATGGGTAAGACTGTAGTGTTACTGGAATTTGGACGTCATCTCGGTGGAATGAGTTCTGGTGGGCTTAGCCAGACGGACATCGGAAATAAAGCGGCGATCGGCGGCATCTCCCGCGATTTTTATGTGCGGATGGGACAGCATTACGGCACCAACGAAGCCTGGAAACTGGAGCCGAGTGTTGCGGAAAGTGTTTTTCAGGATTTCGTTCGCGAATCCAAAATTCCCGTCTACTTCGAACAGCGTCTCGCTTCCGTAAAGAAGAAAGGGCCGCGAATTGTTGAGATCAAAATGGAAAACGGAAACGTTTTTCGGGCCAAGGAATTTATCGATACGACTTACGAAGGAGATTTGATGGCCAAAGCGAAAGTATCGTATCACGTGGGCCGGGAAGCCAATTCTGTCTACGGCGAAACACTCAACGGCATTCGCGAGCAGACGCCCAAGCATCAGTTCGTCGTTCCGGTTGACCCGTACAAGCTTCCGGGTAATCCCAAAAGCGGTCTGCTTCCGTACATTCAGAAGGATAACCTCGGTGAACCGGGCGGGGGAGATCGTGCTGTCCAGGCTTATAACTTTCGAATGTGCATCACGCAGGTGAAAACCAACCAATTACCGATCCTCCCTCCGCCGGACTACGATGCCTCCAAGTACGAGTTACTCGCACGTTATATTGAAGCCCGGGTTGCCGCGGGACATAAGGTTCGCCTGGAGGACACGATGCATATTCAACCGATGCCGAACGGGAAAACCGATATCAATAACAACAACGCGTTTTCCACCGATTTTATTGGTGAAAATTATGATTACCCGGATGCGAGTTACAAAAAGCGCGCTAAGATCTGGAAGGCTCACGAGAACTATATGCGGGGAATGTTTCACTTCCTCGCCACGAGCCCTCGCATTCCCGAAGACATTCGGGCGCAAATGCAATCGTGGGGACTGACGAAGAATGAGTTCGTCGATACCGGCGGTTGGCCGCATCAATTATATGTTCGCGAAGCCCGCCGTATGATTTCGGATTACGTGATGACGGAATCCGACTGTCGAGCCAAACGGGTTGCGGAAGATTCAATCGGTCTCGCCGCTTACAACATGGATTCCCACAACTGCCGTCGCATTGTTCGCAACGGTCACGTTGAAAATGAAGGGGACGTGCAGGTCGCTCCGAACAAGCCGTATCCCATTTCTTATCGTGCACTCGTTCCGAAACAAGCCCAATGCGATAACCTGTTTGTGCCCGTTTGTCTTTCCTCAAGCCACATTGCCTATGGATCTATTCGCATGGAGCCCGTCTTCATGTTGCTCGGACAATCTTCGGCAACGGCGGCAGCTCATGCCATCGATGAGAATGTCCCCGTGCAGAAAGTGGACTATGCCAAACTGCGGAAGCGGTTGCTCGCAGATCAGCAGGTGTTGGAGTGGCAGGTGACGAAGCCCGCAACAATTCCCGCGTCGAAGTCCAAAGGTGCGAGCGGTTCAGTAAAGTAATTTCTGAAAAGCAGAAGAGACCGCGAATACTCACCGGAGCGAGGGTCTGCGACCCGCAGCAACATCCGAATTTCGAACAGTTCGGTTCTATTGATCTATTGAACAGCTCCGACGGAAGAATATCGCTGCGGGTCGCAGACCCGCGGTCCGACTCAATCCGTTACGGTGCGACCAAAGGATTGCGCCCTTCCGGTGTGACGGCCCACATATTCACTGGCGCAAACGTTCCACCAAACTTCACATATCGCACGCTGCCATCCACAAACGCATAATTCGAACCGCCGCTACCAGCCTCTTTGCCCATGGAATGCCGGCGTTCGTTGAGTTGTGTCCAGACATCTGTGGACATGTAGTTGAGATAAAACTGTCCGAGGGTCAGTTGGGAAACTCCTGGTGGAGGGGCATCCCCAATTTTTTCGCCAAAGACGATGCTGCTCGACGCATCAGCAAAGAGAATTTCTTTCAGCGGCGTATTGGTAGTTTCGGGATCACGGAAATAGTCGTCCCACGCGTTCATGATATAAGTGCGCGGTGCGGCGTCTGCGGGGCGGTTGATGGCATTGGGATCATCCATGCCGAGGGAGTAGGGATTAGAGACATCCGAAGGACATCTTAAAATATTGGTGTTGTGATAACCGGGTAACAATATCGTTGTCCATCGATCTGAATTGGAAGGAGTCGGGATCGTGTCCGAGTTCTCATCGACATACATGAGAAATGCGAGGTCGAGTTGGCGCATGTTGTTATTGCACGAAATACGTTGCCCGGATTCTTTGGCGCGACTGAGACTTGGCAAAAGGAGACCCGCCAGGATTGCGATAATTGCAATCACCACCAACAATTCGATCAATGTAAACGCTCGCCGGTTTGTTTTCATGTCAGTTTCGGAGGCAGCACCTGGCTGCCGGACCCGCGGGTCCAAGCATTGGACTGTAAGAGGAGGAACCTCTATTCAACACGCTTTGTGTAACCATCGAACTGGCTGGCGCATCTGCCTTGGTTCACTGAATGAAAAGAAAAGTGACTCAAATCCTCGGTATTGGCATCGTTCTCGTCAGCTTTCTAACTGTCAATACACCGTCCCTTTCTGCCGCGTCGGCAAAGAAACCTAACGTTCTTTTGATCATTGCTGATGATCTGGATGATTGGATTTCTCCTTTGCAGGGACACCCTCAGGTAAAGACACCGAATCTTGATAAACTGGCGGCGCGTGGAGTCACATTCCGTAATGCGCAGGCCGCGGCGCCGTTATGCAATCCATCACGCGCTTCGTTCATGAGCGGAAAGCGTCCTTCGACGACAGGCATTTATGACAACGAACAGCCTGCGATGCCGCATCTTCCGCGCGGCGTTTGTTTAAACGATTACGTTCGCAAGTTCGGATATACCTCCCTGGGCGCGGGAAAAATTTATCACTACACCCAATATCGTGCTGAAGATTGGGACAAAGTTGTTTTCTACGCGGACGATACGTTGCCGAATCATTCGGCGAACCGCCGCCCAGGTCCGTTCGGCTATCGCATGTTCACCGAAGGCAAACCTGACGCGCCATTTAACGAACAACGCGCCGAAAAAGATTTGGTCGATGCGAGAAGCGTTTCGTGGTGCATTGACCAGTTGCAGCAACAGACGAATGCTTTCTTCATGGCCTGTGGCCTGCATCGACCTCACACGCCATGGGATGTACCGAAGAAATATTTTGATCTCTACAATCCGGACGACATCCAGTTGCCGAACGTTATCCCGAACGATCTCGCTGATATTCCTCCCGCAGGACTGAAATTTGCACACGAAGGAACTCCACATGAAGCCATTGTCAAAGCCGGCGTTTGGAAAGATCGAGTGCGGGCATATATGGCTGCGGTGTCTTTTATGGACGCTCAGGTCGGACGCCTTCTCGAAGCGCTGGATCAAAGTCGTCATCGTGAAAACACCATTATTATTTTCGTCGGCGATAATGGTTGGCACCACGGTGAAAAAGAGCATTGGGGCAAATCCGCCTTGTGGCGTGAAGCAACGCGCGTCCCGTTGATCTGGGTTGTTCCTGGCGTGACGAAACCGGGTACACAGTGCACAACCGCTGTCGACCTGATGAGTATTTTCCCAACCGTCTGCGAGTTGACCAAAATCCCCGTGCCGAATCATGCGGAAGGAGTCAGCATCAAACGTTTGCTCTCCAATCCGAAAGCTTCATGGAAACAGCCGGCGATTTCGACGTTCCTGAAAGACAATCACGCGATTTGCACCGATCAATGGCGTTATATTCACTATGCCGATGGTTCAGAAGAGTTTTACAACGAAAAGTCAGATCCTCATGAATGGGTGAACCAGGCGACCAACCCGGCCTTTGCCAAAACGAAAAAAGAACTCGCAAAGTACCTTCCAAAAGTAAATGCCGAGCCCGTCCCTGCGAGGGCTGCGTTGGGTGAGAATTCAAAAAAAGCAAAGCGCAGGAATCGAAGAGCTGAATAATAGATCGTTTGTAGATTATAAAAATTTTCCAATGTTGTTATGAAATCCCGTTTCACCCCTCTTCGCTGGTTTTTCTCGACGGCGGCTTGCCTGGTGGTTGTGACCACGACCCTGCATGCCGAGGTAAAGCTGAATCCCATTTTCGGCGATGGCATGGTTTTGCAACAAGGCGTTGAGGTTCCCATCTGGGGGACGGCCAGAGACGGTGAAAAGATAACGGTGAAATTTCAAAAACAATCTGTCACCACCACTGCTTCGAACGGCCGTTGGATGGTCCATTTGAAGTCATTGAAAGCCGGGGGGCCATTTTCGTTAACGATCTCAGGCGATAACACCATTACGCTGCAAGACGTGTTGATTGGTGAAGTTTGGCTGGCCAGCGGACAATCGAACATGGCATTTGCGCTGTCGCGAGCGCATAACGCTCGAGAAGCCATTCCGGCGGCGGTTGATCCTCAATTGAGGCTTTTCACCGTGGCTCGCGGTGCCAACGATCAGCCGCAAACGGAGGTTTCAGGCAATTGGACGAAGTGTACGCCGGAAACGGCGGCCAATTTTTCGGCGGTGGCTTATTTTTTTGGACGCGATCTGCGCAGCAGTTTGAAAATTCCGATTGGTCTGATTCATTCGTCCGTCGGCGGCACCCCAGCAGAGGCCTGGGTTTCACGTGCGACTTTGGAAAAAGATCCTGTTCTTAAAGAGATTCTCGATAAATACGCGCAATCGATCAAAACCTTCGATACGGCGAAACAAAAGGCGGCGGCTTCTAAGAAGAAACTGAACCCCAAGACCAATCCTGATCCACGCGAGACGCCGCGTCGACCGAACGGATTGTACAACGCCATGATCGCGCCACTGCAACCGTACGCGATCGCCGGCGTGATTTGGTACCAGGGCGAAGCGAATTCGGGACGGGCAGCCGAATATCAAACATTGTTCCCGGCTTTAATCCAAAATTGGCGTGACGCCTGGCATAAAAAGGATCTTCCATTTTTCTTTGTGCAGATCGCACCGGAAAATCGTATGACCCCCGAAATTCGCGAGGCGCAATTCCTGACGATGCAAAAGGTCCCGCGCACGGGAATGGCCGTGACGGTGGATGTCGGTGATGCCAACGATATTCATCCGACCCGTAAAGAGCCGGTCGGTCATCGTCTCGCTCTCACCGCCCGGGCGATTGCGTATGGGGAGAAAGTCGAGTTTTCGGGTCCGTTGTATAAATCTCTTCGCATTGATGGCGACAAAGCTGTCGTCAGTTTTAAACACGTTGGAGGCGGTCTTGTGGCAGAAGGCGGCATCCTCAAAGGTTTCACCGTTGCAGGAACTGACGGACAATTTCATCCCGCTGACGCACGCATCGACAAAGATCGAGTGGTCGTGACTTCTTCCGCTGTGCCAAAGCCTGTCGCTGTTCGCTATGGCTGGGCCAACGTGCCAGACGTAAACCTTTTCAACAAAGAAGGCTTGCCAGCATCACCGTTTCGAACGGATGTGAAGTAAAAGCCTTCGCCCATTCGGGCGGTATCCAGAAAAACCATTCGAGACTTCGACGGAAAATTCCGGATTTATGGCCCAACGCCGAGCTGGCGTCATGGGAATTTCCGAAATACCCCGCAAGGATGGAATCCCCTTGATGGGAAATTGGGGATGTACAGACAAGTTACAAATTGTCGTGAGGGAAAACTCGCCTTTACGCGTACAACACCCATTTTTCTTCACGGAAAATTCCGATTGTACGGCCAAGTAGCAATTTTCTGTCATCCCAAAGTGCCTTGTACGCGTACAACGCGATTTTTTGTGACGGGGAACAGCATTGTACGCGTAAACCGGAGTTCGCTGTGACAAAAAGTTGTGTTGTACCCGTACAACGCCGTTTTTGGTCACGGAAAGGTCCGTTGTACGGGTACAACGCAACTTTTCGGCGTCCGAGAGTGCTGCTTACGCGTACAATGACACTTTTTTTGGCCGGAACCTGGTGCTTACGCGTAAACCGGAAGTTTCTGTCGCGGAATTTTGCGGATATTGCGTACAAATCGTTTTTCCCACGGCGGGAAAAGCGTGTTGTACGCGTACAACATTTTTGCCGGACGTTGTTTCTCAGCGGTTTATACAAAGAACGATGTTTGAGGGTGGAAGTGTTAACAACGTTCCCACAGGACAAAATCAGATTCCGTGCCAGTTTAAAATCTTCGTCTGCCCACCGAAGATATAATGCGAGCTGGTATTTATAATCCGATACTGCTCAACACGATTTTCAGCGATGAACTGGTTCCGGGAGCGAGAGTGACCCGATTGTCCCCGACATTTCCGGATTCGACGCAGACGAAGTTTTTATACTCCTCGTCGCCAAGGTCGGCCATTTGACGGGCACGTTCGATCCATGGGTTCCAGACGACGGTGGATTTCGAATTCGTTTTCTCAACGAGAATTTTGCGTTTCAGGCTGGTGTCCAGAATTTCCACTGTGCTGGTCGTGTCCAAATAAGTCCGATCGACTTCGCCGGCAACGGTAATTTTTTCGGGAACTTCCTGTTTGCGGGCATAGTTCGCGGTTTTATCGAGGTAAGAGGCACCTTTCAAACCAGTAACGGAAACCTGCTTGATGTCGCCGACGGTGAAATAAGTATGCAGGCACTCTTCAAAAGTAAATTTAGCCGACTTGGAATGATTCGTTACCTTGAACTCCGCCGCGAGTGTCTGGCTGATTGTCACCACGTAATCCACTGAGAACTCCGCGTCACCGAAAGTATCGTTGCAGTGCAAGGTAACTCGCACTGCACCCGTTTTCGACTGGACGATCTCCGTAAGGTTCCACTCTTTCAAACGAGCAAAGCCGTGCATGGGCAGGGTGGCTGTGTTCTGGGGAGCAAAATTCGAGAAAAACATTGGCAGCTTTTCCGGTACAGGCAAACCGATGTCACCGCCCAATCCCCCAAACCACGGAAAGCAAATCGGAATACCGCCGCGAATTGCCGCATCTTTTTGGAACCGGCTCGATTGACTCAGGAAGAGCAGGGGAGCTTCGCCGTGTTTTTGAAAATGGGTCAGCTGTGCGCCATGCAGATAAATTTCCGCGGTGCTCCACGGCGTGTAAATGGCGATCTTCGGAAGAT
The DNA here is from genome assembly GCA_966095605.1 of uncultured bacterium. Taxonomy (GTDB): domain Bacteria; phylum Verrucomicrobiota; class Verrucomicrobiia; order Limisphaerales; family JACDHS01; genus CBHWET01. Next base: position 17,034 of record CBHTTJ010000022.1, read on the forward strand.
TGCCGTTGCCGTTGAGAAAGGAAATGCGACTGAGTTCCGTTTCGCGCAGAGGCTGATTCGACATAAAGTTATGGCGAGATACACCAAACTTAAACGGCCGCCAAATGTTTTTTGTCCTCAACGACCGCTGCCGCAGGAGCTTTGCGCAGTTCAACCCAGAAGTGACTGCCCTCGCCTAAAGTCGATTCCACGCCAAGCCGCCCGCCCATGCGTTCGACGGCCTTTTTGACGATCGCGAGTCCCATGCCGGTCCCGGGATAAGCATTGGTACCATGCAACCGTTCAAACATCCGGAAAATGCGATCGAAATATTTGTTGTCGATGCCGATGCCATTGTCCTGGACTGAAAGTCGCACGTAACCGTCGAGTTCCCTGCACGTAACTTGTATTACTGGCGGTTTGTCCGGGTGCGAAAATTTCAGCGCATTGGAAATCAGGTTGGAAAGGATTTGTTCCAAGGGGCCGGAATGTGCCAGAACGACTGGCAAAGGCTTTGCCACCTTGATTTGCGCCTTGGTCTTCTCGATCTCCGCGTGGAAATTATACAGCACCGTCGCAATGCAGGATTCCAGCTCAACGTTGCTGAGGGCGAATTCCCAACGGCTTAACCGGCTGTAATGAAGAAGGTCGTTGGTTAACGAATCCATGTAGCGCGATGACTTTGAAATGCGCAGAAGGTATTCACGGCCTTCTTCATCCAGGACAGAGCCGTAACTCGTCAGCAAAATGTCTGAAAAGCTGATCATCGCCCGCAGCGGAGCGCGAAGATCATGGGAGACGGAATAAATGAACGCTTCCATCTGATCGTTCACTTCCTTCAAGGCAGAAGTGCGTTCACGGACTCGTTGTTCGAGGGAACTGTTGAATGTCTTCAGCTGCTCTTCCGCACGTCGACGTTCCATCGCCACCGAGAGCTGGTTGCAAATGGTTTCCATCAAGATCAATTCGTCCTGGTTGAAATGAGAACGACCCCGGCTGCCAAAGGAAATGGCACCCATCACCTGGTTTTCTCCCGATAGCGGATAAGTTGCAAACGCCGTGATGCCCATGCTACGAAGCCAGGCCGATTTGGGGCCAACAAAAGAGAAACGTTCCTGCATCACCGGTTGCACGGAATCGAATCGCCCGAGGCCCAGCTGATCAAAGTCGAGACATTCAATTTTTTGCGCCATGGCGGGCGTCAGGCCGGAGAACGTGTTCAGGTGAAGCTGTTTGGTTCCTTCGTCGTAAAGGTAAACGAGATAAACCTCGAAACTCAGCAGTTGGGACAATTTCTTGAAAACGCTTTGGAGCAGTTCCTGCGGCTTTTTTGTCGTGAGAAGACTATTTGAAAATTCTGCCAGGATTTCGAGTCGACCGAGCGTCCTTTCCCGTTGAATAATCAGGTCACGGGTCTGGTATTGGCGTTTCCGAGAACGAAGCGCCGAGCGGACTGCGCTGAGCATCGTCTGCAAACGCATGGGACGTTCGATCAAAGTCACATTGCCCAATTTACCGAGAAGATCTGCGGTTAATAAATGCTCGCGAGCGGCGGTCGATCGCGTCGTGAGGACGAGCAACGGCAGGTCTGACCATGTGGGTTCATTTTGGAGAAGGGCAGCCAACTGATCGACGTTTTCCGCTGTGAAGGCTTCTTGCGCAATCGCGGCTCCTCCTGCGCCGAGCACGATTTCCTGCATCAGTTCATTAAAATCCGCGCAGGGTTTACATTCCACTTCCGCGCGCCCCAGAAGTGAGCACGTCAATGTGGAGTCCCGGCCCGTGGGTGCAAGCACGAGGATCAGTTCTTCACGGCTTTTTGGTGTTGGAGACGACACTACTTCAGCAAGGGTTTAACTTCCCCTGTGTATTGTGGAATCCCGGTGAGAATTCCGTGGAATTCTTTCAAAGGCTCACCGACGCGCAGACCGACCGGCCCAATGCGAACTTCGCGAATGGTTGTCTCATGTCTGCCGCTCCGTTTCTTGAGAACTGAAATCGCCTTGCGTATCTCCCCTGCGGCTTCGAAGTAACGGAGAAGCAATACGGTGTCCGCGAGATAACTGACATCAACCGGTGTGTTCATGGCACTTCCCATGATGCCTTGTTGTGAAACAACCATCATGGTGAGCACGCCGTGCTGACGCAGATACGTGAGCAATTCGTGCAATTGCACGGTGAGGAAATTTTCCTCCGGCATCGAGTTCAGGTACCCATTTAAACTGTCGATGACCACAACGCTGGATTTGTCCTCCTCCACGGACTGACGGACTTTGTGAACGAACTGGCCCGGCGGCATTTCGGCAGGGTCAATCTGTTGTACTTTGATCGCGCCGGTTTTAACGTGACGATCAAATTCAAAGCCGAGGGATTGCATGCGCGCCAGCAGAGTGCTGAGGCTTTCATCAAAAATATAGACAGTCGCTCTTTCTCCCCGCTGAGCGGCGGCGACTGCATATTGGCAGGCGATGACCGACTTCCCCGTCCCCGCCGGACCAATAATCAATGTGCTGGTTCCGCGATCGAGACCACCGCCTACGAGGCAGTCAACTTCTGTCAGTCCGCTTGCGAGAGAATCCTGGATGAATGGTTCCCGGTGTTCGGCCGCCACCAGTCGTGGAAACACCTGGATGCCACCGGTGACGATATTGAAATCGTGATAGCCGCCGCGGAAATGAACGCCGCGCAGTTTTAAAACACGGAGCCGTCGTCGTTCCGCACCGTACAAGGGCGACAATTGCTGCAGGTCGATGACACCGTGAGCAAGGCTTTGCAAATGGTTATCATTATCGCCCGTACGGTCGTCGAGCAACATGACGGTGGCATTTTTGCCGATGAAAAATTGTTTCAGCCACAAGATTTGGCGTCGATAACGCAACGGACTCTGCGCGAGGAGTCGAAGTTCTGAAAGAGAATCAAAGACGATGCGCTTCGGCTTCGTGTTCTGCACAATCTCAAGAATGGATTGTGTCGTTTCCTGAAGCTCGACTTCCGATGGATGAAAAAGAGTGTTCGGTGTTTCGGGCTGAACCGTGGCGTCGAGGGCCGATAACTCGTGCAGGGCAAGACCGTTGATGTTCCAACCGTGCGAATGCGCAACGGCCTTCAATTCTTCCGCCGTTTCAGACAGCGTCACATATAAACCGGATTCACCCAATCGCAGTCCTTCCAAAAGGAATTGCAGTCCGAGGGTTGTCTTGCCGACACCCGGGTCACCTTGAATGAGGTAAAGTCTGTTTTGTGGAAGTCCCCCCGCGAGGATATGATCGAGTCCTGGAATGCCGGTGCTCAACCGTTGATGTCCTTCTTTTACCGTGGGCGGGGTTGCTTTGCTTTCTGATTGCTTGTCGTTTGGGTCTGAACGTTTTCTCATACTACTCTCTACGTTTACACTGAGAAGTTTCGCCGTGTTCCCTCGGCTTGGAAATAGGGATTAAGCCTGAACTGCGCCAATTAACATCTCCGTAGTTCTACGTAAAAAATTCGGGTTCCAATTTTGGGTTCGTGCGGATACTTTCCCGCGAACCTATGGCGAAAAATTCTTATAAATTCTGTTTTGGTCCGTGGAATATCAGCGAAGGCCAGGACCCTTACGGTCCCACCACACGTCCGGCGCAAACGTTCGATTGGAAACTCGGCGCCCTGAAGAAGCTTGGCTACGATGCCATGATGTTTCACGACGACGACGCTGTTCCTGATATCGACAGCAAGTCGGAACAACAGATTCGCAAGGAAGCCAAGGAACTGAAGAAACGTCTCGACGGCGAAGGCATCGCTGCGGAAATGGTGGCGCCACGCCTGTGGTTCGCTCCGGAAACAATCGATGGTGCTTATACCAGCAATGATCCGAAGCATCGCCAATACGCGATCGAACGTTCTCTTCGTTGTATTGATATCGGCAATATTCTCGGCACCGACATTCTCGTCCTCTGGCTTGCTCGTGAGGGCACATACCTCCGCGAAGCCAAGAGCTGCAAGCGGAGCATGGAATTGCTCGTGCAAGCGATCGACAAGATGTTGGCCCATGACAAAAAGATCCGGATTTCCATCGAGCCGAAACCGAATGAGCCGATGGACCACGCGTATATCCCTACGATTGGCCATGCTCTCGCTCTCGCTCAATTGACCCGCGACGAAAAGCGCGTGGGCTGCCTGATCGAAAGCGCCCACTGCATCCTTGCAGGTTTGGATCCTGCCGACGAAATCGAATTCGCGATGTTGTTCAAAAAGCTTTGGTCAATTCATTTGAACGATCAGAACGGATTGAAGTTCGACCAGGACAAGCCTTTCGGCAGCGCGAATCTTCGCAGCGCCTTCAACCAGGTCCGCGCCCTCGAACGCACGGGCTATGGAAAAAACGGCGAATATGTTTGCTTTGACGTTCATCCTTTTCGTCCGACCAAAGTCGAACATTGGTTGAAACATTTGGACAACAGCCGCAAGACTTTCCTGCACCTCGTCGAAAAAGCTCGCAGTTACGACGAAAAGAAAGCGCAGCAATTGATTGCCGATCGTAATTACCAAGACCTGGACCAAATGGTCATCGAGCATTTGCTCGGGAAATAATTCCTGCTGCCTTGTTGTTCTGAATGAAAGCCAGTTTCCAGAACGAACGCATTCTCGCCGTCGTCGCTCATCCCGACGATGCCGAGTTGCTTTGCGCTGGAACGCTTTCCCGAGCCAAAAAGGATGGCGCTACGGTTGGAATCTGTGTCTTGTGCCAAGGCGAAAAGGGGCAACCGAGCAAGCCGATCGAGGATCTGGCCGCTGTTCGCAAAAAAGAAATGCAGGCAGCGGCAAAACTGCTGTGGGCAGAAATTTATTTTGGCGAATTCCCGGATGGAACGTTAGCCGACGATTACGACTCTCGACTCAAATTGGTGGAGATCTATCGCCAGTTCAGTCCCACGCTCGTGATTGGCCATGCCCCGGAAGATTATCATCCGGATCATCGGGCTGCGTCGGCTCTCGCCGAGGCAGCCTCGTGGTTTTGTGCGTCTCGCGGACAAAAAACAAAAACGGAGGCCATGCCGACGTCTCCAGCGATTTGGTGGATGGATACCGTCAACATGTCGGGGTTCATGCCGGGTTTTTACATTGATATCAGCGGTTTTGAGCAAACCAAGGAAGAAATGCTCGCGTGTCACACGAGCCAGCTGTTGCGGGGAAGCGATGGTGATTTCTCGCCGCTCGCGGAACTGATGCGCCTGCAGTATCAGGCCCGTGGATCACAAAGCGGCGTGGCGGCAGCTGAAGCCTTTCGCGCTCATCACTCCTTTAAGCGCGTTCGAGCGTGGTGATTATTCGGGAAGTTCTTTTCCCTTGGTTTCTGGTGCGAAAACCAGGGCCACAGCTCCTATCAAGAACAGCATGCTCAGCAGGGAAGCCGCATTTTCCAAAGTAAATCCCCAATCCTTCTGCATCCAACCGCTTACAAACAGAATTGGAGCCGCGACAATTCTGCCCACGTTGAAGCAAAATCCGCCGCCCGTTCCGCGCACGCGTGTTGGAAAGAGTTCTGGAAAATAAATCGCATAGCCGGCGTGCATCCCCAACGTGAGATAACCGAAAACCGGAAGGATAATATAAAGAATGGCAGCCGTCGGATTAACCAATCCCTTGAAGAGCGCGATGGCGGCAATCAATCCGAACACGTGAAAGAAGAGAAACGTCTTGCGCCGTCCAAAGCGCTCGCATAAAGGACCAAAGCTTAAAAGTCCAAGCCCGCCGCCCGTCGTGACCAACAGCATTCCCAGCATTTCCGCTGATTTAATGTCTTGTTTATATTTTTGAAGAACCGGTGCTTTGGCTTCCTTCGGCGCATCCACGGCGACGCTCTCCTTCGCCAGAAATCGGTTCTCGGCGTCACGTCGCAGCAAATCTTTCCCATACACGTGCACGCCCCAAAATGTCGCCAGACCGACTGCCGCAAGGACGACACCAATAATGGTACTTCGGGCGATGCCGGGTAAAAATAGATCCGAAAGTCGCCCGGTTTTTTTTGTTTCGTCGTTCTTTGCTTTCTCCTTTGCTTCGACCCATTGGGTCGGTTCCTGCAGGCGCCAACGAATCCAAAGTGTTAATAAAGCCGGAACTGCACCGACGCCAAAACCCCAGCGCCACCCAAATTTCGGATTGCCCACGAGCCAGACTCCCGCGGCAATCGCGAGATAGGTTCCAAGAACGCTGGAGGCATGAAAAATGCCGAGTGACCAGGCGCGTGCTCGTTTGGGAAAAACTTCTGCGACCATTGCACTGGCCACCGCCCATTCGCCACCGACGCCCATCGCCACGAAGAAACGGAGGATCGCCATCTGCCACCAGGTCTGCGCCAGCGCTGTGACGCAGGTAAACATGGAATACATCAGGATCGTGTAGACCATGGTCCTGGTCCGACCAATTTTATCGCTCAAAATTCCGAAAACGACGCCCCCCAATGCGCCACCAACCAGGAAAGCTCCAAAAGCAATATTGTTATAGTAAGCGATGGTCCCTTTGTCGGTTCCGGGTGGAAGCAGCGACGGCATCGCTTCATTCATGCTGGCGACGAAAATTTGCCCTTCGAACACGTCGAAAACCCATCCCAGACAGGCGATCAGGAGGACCATCCATTGATAGTGAGTGACTTCGCGATACCACGGTCCTTGTGCATTGCCGGGAGCGGCAGCTACTGGAGACGGAGACATTTTGCTGCTTTCCATGATGGGATTTAGAATCGAATTAAAGTCCCTCGGTTACCACAAAAGCAAGGGATTTTTCGATTTCGAAATAATATAGCAGATAGAAAATTCTCGTCACCGTTTCGTCGCTTTTGAATAGTTCGAACATGAACGCAGATTTGAAAGGCAAAGTGGTGCTTGTTACCGGCGCGTCGGGAGGAATTGGGTCGGCCGTCGCTCGAAAGTTTGCCGAGGAAGGCGCCCGTCTTGTGTTGCACTGCCACCGGAACCTCGCGAAAGCGAAGTCACTGGCGTCGGAATTAGACGGGACCGAATGTCTCGTAGTGCGCGCAAATCTCGCGAAGGAAGCCGAAGTAAAACGTCTTTTCGTCGCTGCCGTCAAACAGTTCGGACGCATCGACACGCTAATTGCCAACGCCGGCTCGTGGGAAACCCGCGATGTTCCATTTCATGAAATGTCTCTTAAACAGTGGCGGTCCACCCTCGACAACGTCCTTACTTCGACGTTTCTCACCACGCGCGAATTTTTCAATCTCGTCGCCCGACAAAAACAGGGGAACGCCGTGTTGGTTGCCTCAACCGCCGGAGTTTTTGGGGAAGCCTTTCATGCGGACTATGCGTCAGCCAAGGCGGCGATGGCGTATGGACTTGTGCGCACGCTGAAGAACGAAATGCCTCGCATCGCGCCACACACGAAAAATTACTGCGGAGGTCGTATTAATTGTATTTGCCCCGGTTGGACGGTGGTGCCACGCAACGAAGCAAAGCTCGGAAACGCCAAGGTTGTGGAAAAAGTCACCGCTACCATGGCGTTGCCTCAGATCGCCCGGCCAGATGACATGGCCAACGCTGCCGTGTTCCTTTCGTCGGACAAATTGGCCCGGCATATCACCGGACAAACGCTTGTGATCGCCGGCGGTATGGAAGGCCGGTTGCTTTGGCAGTCGGGTGAAGTCGATTCTTCGATTGTTTAAGCGAATACGTAACGTAACTTACAACGTCCAACCATCGTCTTTTTTGAAAACGATGAATGCCGACGTGAACCGAGGGAAGTCCGGAAAAATAGCCACAGTTCTCCTGTTGTCCCTGCTCGTCCTGGCCGGCCTCGCGTTTGCGGGCTATAAATATTTCGGGCAATCCACTTCGCGCGTCACGGCGGCATCCCCGGAAGAAAGCCGCGAACTCGTTGACAAATATCTCAAAAAGAAGAGCCGTCGCAGCGACTTCAAAACATCCCTCGATGCTTTGAAGAAAGAAAAGCGTCCCTGGGAAGTCCTCGCCAAACAGTACGATTCAGTGCCGGATTATGAAACCGTTTACCGCTTGATCGGCGAACATCTCTGGATTGCGGAGAATTATTTGAAGAGTTCAGAGAAACGGGACCAACGGATTGGGTTGCAGCTGTTGCGGGAAGAAGTCGAAGTGGCCAGTGACATTGCGGTGGACGATTGGCTTGCCTGTCGTATTTGCGAGGCGTATCTGGTGCCAATTTTTAAGAAGGACGATCAACTCTCTGATGAGAATGAACATCTTGTCTACATCGTCGGGCGGAAATACGCCGAAGCCGATGAAACGGAAAATGAAATTGATCTCGAAAAGTATTATCTTTCGAAAAAGGACTCCGGGCGTTTTGTAGACTGGGCTCGCTATCGTCTCGTTCGTCTGCTCGAGAATGCCGGCCGTCACGACGAAGCTGAGGAAATTAAAAAAACCTTGAGCGGAAAACGGGATAGAACCGCGCGTGGCAACAAAACGCAGGACAAAGCCACTAACAGCGCGGCGAAGAATTAGTTCTTGGACGTAACCTCGATTTATTTATCGGTCTCCGTACAGTTCACGGAGGGAATCCCGCATCAGCACGATAATTGTGAACACTCCGAGGGCCGTTCCCAGTGGAACATGCAGGCAATTAAATCCCGCCACGACGATAGAGAACATCCGGTTCTTTCGGGCTCGAATAAAAAATCCTGAAATCAGATTCAACGCTCCCGACAAGACAAACCAAAGTCCGCCGATAACATAAAACCATTTAAGAAGGGCGAGAATTTCGGCTGGAGGAGGTTTTTGATGTGATCCCTGCCACATCTTAGGATCATTAAATACGGTTTGAAAGATTGCGTAATGCGCCAGCAGGAAAAGTATCCCAAGAATTCCAAGGCCTGCTCCGATGAAATGGAAAATCGAGAGCATTTTTAAATGATCGATGTCCACCTTGCGCGGGTCTTTCAACAATGGCGGTAGGTCGCTCATGTTTGGTTCCAGTCACCTTTACCCAAAACGCTTCGTTTGTCAGGCGTTTCCGAGTATCAGTGCATCAGACCCCGAACTCCCTGGATCAAAATCCACGCGGCGACAGCGCACATCACGATAGCGCTGGCATACGGCGCCTTTCGCACCAGCTTTCCGAATCCGCTGAAATGTTTGGCGACTTGTTTCACGGAAATGGCGGCAAGGACGCCCGCTGCGACGAGAGTGATTGCCAGGCCGATACTGAAGGCAATCACCAGCGTAAAACCAAGCGCGTATTGTTTTTGTTGCAGGCATACCAACAACACAGCGAACGCGCCAGGGCAGGGGATCAATCCACCGGTCAGACCAAACAAGATAATCTGCGGCGTGGTAACGGACCGATTGGCAAACCGTTCCTGAATCTCCATCGCATGCGCTCGTTCGTGGGCATCTTCGAATTCATCGGGCGCCACATCGTCGAGACCTGAATGCACATGGTCGTGTTCTGCAAACTCCACGGCATAGGAATGCGAATGGCCGTGATGAGAAATCTGCAACAACACTTTGAATTCGTGCGGTTCGGGAATTGTTTCGACGGATTCCAGAAAATCACGGGATCGTCGGAGGGAAAACGTTTGTGTAGTTCCATCAGGACGAACTGTTTTCAGAACGAGATGCTCCGGGTTTTCCGGCGACACGGCCGTAACCTTTTGATCATAAAAATAAAGCCGAAACACGGGCGGCGTGTTTGTTTCGAAAACAGAAACTTCGATCTGGCCATGACCCGTGTTCATCAACATGCCACCGTGAGTTCCGTGCGCGTGATCGTGGTTGTGGCTGTGTCCTTCGGCATGTTGGGTGCGTCGAAACATCCACAGCGCCATCACGATTACCGTCAAACCAATGCCTATCTGGATATAAGGCTCAACGGATTCCACGTTGAGATTTTTTGAGAACCTCATGCCGATGAACGCAAGCAGCCAGATGACGCCGGTGTGGGAAATCGTCGCCGAGAGTCCGAGGAGCACCGCCTGCAGGATCGTGCCGCGAATCGACACGATGAAGGCGGCCATCATGGTTTTGCTATGGCCGGGTTCGAGTCCATGCAGTGCGCCAAGCAGAATCGCAGCAGGAAAGAAGAGCCATCCGTGGCCGGTGCTGAGGTACTCTTGAAACGAATGCACGTTGCCATATACCGCCGGTTAGGCGATCAGGCAAGGAAGTCCCTTAAACAATACGCTTCATCGAACGTCTCTTCTCGTCGGCCGCACTCATTTCAAAGAGGATTTTATCCACAAATGGTTGAATGGCCTGATTGAGTCGGTGTTGTTCTCCTGCCGAAGGGCTGCGCGCAACGCAGTTTGTGATGTTGAGGGAAGGGGCTGCGAGAGCAGACAGGAGAACTAAAAGAACATCCTTCTTCGCACAGTATCGTGAATAAATTGTGAGGCGGCCCTCACCCCAAAACATGTAGGCGCGGGGGCCTGTTCCATTGGCTAATCGCACGTCAGTAATTCCTGCCGCCCATTCTTTGGGGATCGTCGCGAGGATGAGTTTAATATCACGCGCGGAGAGGCAGTGCCCGGGGCCACTCTCAATTTTGTCGGCGTGGATTTTCATATAACCAGCGATGCGGTTCTTACGTGATAACGAGAGTTCAAATATTGTCATCCGAAGGACAATTGTCGATTCCGCGTACGCCTTTCAGTCAATGATCTCGATTCGACTGGCCCGATTCTCGTGATTGAGATAGATTCGATTCCTGCCCAAATCGGTTATGAAATTTCTGATCATTATTGCTGTCGGCTGTTTGTCGGTCCTTCCTTTGGCTCAGGGCGCGGAGAAACCTGCCAACTCCCATACCAATGCCGCAGCGACGGAGGAGGTTACCGTGGTGTTATTGAGCGAGTCGGCGGTGGAGAAGGCTGCAGCGACTGGCGAAACGATCGGCAGGTTGTTGAAGGCGGTTCCGCCGACGATTGGTGTCACCTATCGCTGGGGGCATGCCGATTTGGAGAATGGAATCGATTGTTCGAACTACACCTGGCAGCTGTTTAAAAAAGTTGGACTGCCATACGAGCGGTATTTAAATACTCAAAAGATGTCGACGTTGAAGAAAGGCTATGGTCTGCACCAGGTCTCCTTCGATGAGATCGCCGCCGGTGATTTGTTGGTGTACGGCTATCGCGACGACAAAGAGAAATGGCACGGGCATGTGGTGATCGCCGTGGATTTGGATGGCAAAGCCACCGGCCACAAAGGTCTCGTTCTTGGCGCCCATGGTGGAGCCGTGGGCAAAGTGCAATTCGTCACTTACAAAGGATTTACCTCCGGATACTTCCGCAACCCGCAAATGCGCTTGTGTAATGTGCTGAGATCGGATGAGGCGGGTGATGCAGGTAGCGAAAAAGTGGGAAATTGATTTTAAGGTTTTTCTTCGTGAGTGCTTGTCGATCCAAGATCTGCATGAGACTTGGATCTAGTTTGCTTCTCCGAGCCTGCCTCTCCACCTGGGCTTATCCGTTTACGTTCTGCCACCACTCCATCGACTGAAGACCCGGTCGCAGTTTGCTTTGACTGCGAATGAAAGATCGATACGGTGCACCGATGGCAAGCAACTTCCGGTACGACGTTTTCATTGGTTACGCCAAAAGAGACAAGCAGCTCATGATGGCTTTAGCTAACCGTTTGCGAAAAGACGGATTACGTCTCTGGTTTGAAGGATGGGACTCCAATTTCGACTCAGAAGAGGAAGACGAGGAAACGAACATTAACGCAAGAGAGGACGCTCTTTTTCACTCGAGAACATTGCTGCTGGGTTTATCAGAAAACGTAACCGCGTTGGAATGGAGTAGCTTTCAACGGCATGCAGCAATCTTCAGGGACCCTGCCGCGAGCGATCGCAAGTTTATTCCGTTACGATTGGATAATCATCCGACCCATGAAATCTTTCGCAATTATGCTCACATTGATTGGCGGGAACGCTCGGCAAAAGAATACGCTGTTTTGCTTACCGCCTGTGAAAAACCGAATTCGCGTGTTGAATCTGTCCAGCACAGTCGGGTTTTAGCCGGGCATGTGGGAGGAGTGTTTTGTTGCGACATGTCGATGGATGGACGTGTCGCAGTGTCTTGCTCGACTGATCGTTTAATCGGCTGGGACCTGGAAAAAGAAAATGAATATCTTTTCATGCAGGACCTCGGTCGGGGTTCCGTGTCGCTGTCATTAGCAAAGGGCGGGACAATCGTTCTCGCGGCCACGTCTCAAAAGGTCATAAAAGTTGATCTTTCGACTCGAAAAACAGTCGATCTTCTTGAAGGGCTGCCCTCTCCTATAAAAACGATGGTGGCAAATTCCGACGGAGAGAAAATGCTTGTTGGATGTAAAGATGGGGCTTTGTTCGCGGTCGACAAAGGAGCCGTAACTCCCTTTCCCAAGGCGCACACCGAGGAGGTAACGGCTATCGCGATGTCTATTGATGGGCAATGTGCCATCAGTGCGTCTGCGGACAAGACTCTTCGTATATGGCGTCGAAACGGACCTAAAAAGCCATTTGATGTTCTTCGTGGACATACTGACTCTGTAACTACAGTTGCGATCTCAAATGATGGCCGATGGGCGGTTTCAGGATCGCAAGACAGCACATTGCGTTTGTGGGATTTAGCCGCTGCCAAATGCATTGGCGTACTTGAAGCCCACACGAAGGGAGTAACGAGTGTGGCAATCGCTGCTGGAGAACCAATCATTGTTTCCGGTTCGATGGACCATTCAGTTTGCGTTTGGGATTTTAACTCCCAATGCGCCATCGCCATTCTGAAAGGTCACATGGGAGCAGTTCTCGGAGTAAATATCTCTGCTGATGGTCGAAGAATTATCTCCGCATCAACCGATACGTCCTTGAGAGTTTGGGATTTTGACAAAATTTATCAAAAAACAAGTAAATACGCGAAACACGCGGTCGCAACCACTTATACCAATGCAAAGGTTGTTCTCGTTGGTGAAACGGGTGTTGGTAAGACTGGACTCGGTCTGCGGCTTGGCCAAAACGCGTGGGAACCGACTGAGTCAACCCATGGGATGATCGTTTCCAATTTGCATCTCCCCGGCCAGAACGTGACTCATACGCGGCCCACGGCAAAGCAAAACAGTAAGAAAGGAATGATGGCCCAGATTTTACCCAAGCCTGTCTCGCAGCGTGAGGTCTGGCTATGGGATTTTGCTGGCCAACCAGACTACCGCCTCATTCACCAGTTGTATATGGATGAAACGGCCTTGGGGTTATTGGTTTTTAACCCGCAAAATGATAATCCGTTCGAAGAGCTAGCCCACTGGATAAGGGCATTGAACTCTGTCGGGAAACAAAAGCCGAAGAAACTTCTCGTTGCTGCCCGATGTGACCGTGGTGGCATAACAATCAGCAAATCCAGATTCGACCAATTCTGCAAGGAGCACGGGTTCGCGGGTTTTTTAACGACCAGTGCAAAAACTGGTGAAGGCTGCGAAGAGCTTAAAGCCGAAATTTCCAGGCAAATTGCCTGGGACATGCTGCCTTGGACATCAACTACGCGGCTATTCAAATCTTTAAAGGATGCTTTATTAACCTTACAAGATGCTGGTTCACCCTTGGCACGCTTGTCGGAACTCCGACAGCGTTTACAAATTCTGCTGCCGAGCGAAATCATTAGTTCAGACCAGGTGCGGGCCGTAGTTGGTCTTATGCAGGGTCAAGGTGTAGTACGCATGCTGGATTTCGGTGACTTCGTTTTGTTTCAACCTGAATACATCAACCGATATGCGTCTATCGTGGTTCGAATGGCGAGAGAGCATATAGATGAAATGGGATGTGTTTCCGAGCAACAGGTTTTAAGCGGGCAACTGAAATATCATGATTTCAAACGCTTAGGCGCGTCGGACGAGAAAATTCTCTTGCAAGCCATGTTGCAAACGTTGCTCGATCGTTCGCTTTGCTATCGTGAGCACACTCCCGGAGGCACAATGTTGGTTTTTCCGTCTTATTTCAGGAGAGATAAGCCAGATCTTCCATCTTATCCAAATGTTTTTGTAACTTACGAATTCTTCGGAGCTATTGACGAGATTTATACCACATTGGTGGTCCGACTGAGTTATTCTGATGTCTTCAAGAGATGCGCTTTGTGGAAAAACGCGGCAGATTTTGAGACGCCAGAAAAACGTCGCGTGGGCCTTGCCATGATCAAAGGTAATGAAGGGAAAGCCAAGATAATGGTCTACTTCGATGCAGGGGTTCCAGATGATACAAAAATTACTTTTGTAAAATACGTTCACGAACATTTGTTGCAGCGAGCCGAATCTGTTACACGCGTAAGGACATACGTTTGTCCAAAGTGTGACTGTATGATCGAGAATATTAACGTCATTCAGATGAGGTTGCAAAAAGGGTGTAAGGATATTATTTGCGCAAACTGCGAAGCTCGGGTGCCGTTGCTGGATTTACTGGAGGAAAAGTTTTCATCTACGGATTCGTTAAAAAAAGTCCGCGATCTCGATGAAAGAGCCAGGATAAACCTGGATAATGAAAGTCGGGAACTTATTTTACTTGGTCATGCTTTTGCCATTGCCGGGGAAGCCGGACAGATTTTTAGGCCAACTCCAAATTCTGATTGGGGAATTGATGGGGAAATCGAATTCAAAGATTACAACGGCAGAGCAAGTGGAGCGCGAGTCTATCTCCAATTGAAATCCGGCAATTCCTATTTGTATCAACGCCAAAAAGACGGCAGTGAAGTGTTTCGAATCAAAAACCCTCACCATGTCGATTATTGGCAAAAGCAGCCTTGCCCGGTGATGCTGGTAATTCGCAATGCCAATGGATCAATTCGTTGGATGAATATATCTAAATATTTGTTGGAACGAAATAAACGCAGGAAGGTTCTTGAACAAAGACTGAACAAATCGCAGCAAGAACGAGTCGCTGTAGAACACGCACGTAAATCTGTGCAATCGAGGAAATCCAAAAAAATTGATTTCCAGGTTAAACTGGCTAAAGAACTGAAAAAGTGGGATGACGAAATTTCAGGCTTAAAGGAGCAACTCAAGGGTCCGATCAACGAAGTTCTTTTCGACGGCGAAGCATTCAACGCAAAAAACCTGGAGAGCTTAAGAGATCAACTTCTGGGGCGTTCTTCAAGTGTGGAGAAAAATCATAGTTTTGGTGGCACACGGCAAAGATCGGTGGAATAAAGCCAGAGGAAGGTTATTCTCGCATTCTGGACGCTTGGATATTAACTGCGAGCGTTGCAGTTCTTGCCGTGTACGTCTTGTGCAAAGACCGAAAGAGGGGACGAATTTCGGGGAGTTCTGAATCTCGAAAAACCATCTTTTCGTGTTTTACGCCTTTTCCGAAGTATTCAAAAACTGAGTACAACGCTTCGTGCTCCTTTTCGAGGATCTTGGAACGGAAGTACAACGGTTATTCCTCATTTCCAATGTCTCCGAAAATGGAGTACCAGCGTTGAACTTCATTTCCGAGGCGTCCGAAAGTAGGGAAATAGCGTTGTACTCCATTTCCGAAGGCTTAAAAAATAGGTTGCGAGCATTTTCCCCAATTTTTGGGTCTTGGAAGTCCGACTTTTCGCGTTGTACGCCTCTTTCGGGGTCTTTGGAAGTGGAGTACAACGCTTTGTACGGAAAATTTTGGCTTTTTTTGACCACATTTCCCGTTTTCCCCAATTTCGAAGACCTAAAAATTGGAGTACAACGCTACTTCCCGGAATTCTAACTCCGGGAAATTGCAGAAACATGCTTGTACGGCAATTTCCAAGGCTTCTGAAACAGAGAAAAACGGTTGTACTACGATTTTAAGCCCTTGGAATCGACGTACAATGCGTTGTACGTGGTTTTACTGATCCTGAAATCCCGGGTAAAATGCGTTACTCTCTTTTTTAGTGGCTGGAAATCAGCGAGTTAAGTGGAATGGCTATTTTGACGAGCGTTGGAACGTCTCCTTTCGGCATTTGAGCGTCCGGTCCCCCTCTTTACAACTCCGGACCTTTGTGTTACTCCTCGGAACGCAGCCTAAGTCTGGCTTACGCCGGGCGCGGGAGACCCAATCCTGAGTTTCAGGACGGGGCGAACGATAGCGGCGAACCGTTATCGAGGTTACTTTCAAGACCTAGCCCGACAGCTAATCTCGCCGGCAAGTGAAAGTGCAATCTCGCAGGGGTTGCGGTTGCCTCATTTTGCCTTGGGCTGTCAGGACAAGTTATGACAACACAAAAGCCGCACTCCAGCCGCTATCTCGCGGCTCTGGCAGTTGGCGCCCTCGGTGTCGTTTACGGCGACATCGGTACGAGTCCACTTTACGCCCTGCGCGAATGTTTTCAGGGAGAACACGGGGTCGACGTCTCCCACGCCAATGTCCTCGGTGTTCTTTCGCTGATCTTCTGGTCGCTGATTGTCCTGGTTACGATCAAATACCTCAGTTTCGTCCTCCGGGCGGACAACAAAGGTGAGGGTGGAATTCTTGCCCTCCTGGCGCTGGCGTTCCCGGATCGGAAAACCACGCAAACGACCCGTGTCGCTCGAACCATGATCGTCTGCGGATTGTTCGGGACGGCGCTGCTTTACGGCGACGGCATTATTACCCCGGCAATTTCCGTGCTCAGCGCGGTGGAGGGATTAAACGTCACCACGACGATCTTCGAGCCGTACATCATCCCGATTACCGTGGTTATTTTGGTGGCGTTGTTTTCAGTCCAACGATTTGGGACGGGGCGGGTCGGTAAAGTTTTTGGCGTGGTAACAGTTATTTGGTTCATCACGCTCGCGACACTTGGAATACACGGAATCGTGAAGAATCCAAAAGTTCTCGTCGCGCTCAATCCAATGCACGGCCTCCATTTCTTTCTCGAAAACGGATGGAAATCGTTCGTCGTCCTCGGCTCCGTCTTTCTTGCGGTGACCGGAGCGGAAGCTCTTTACGCGGACATGGGACATTTTGGACGCACGCCGATTCGTCTCGCGTGGTTCGCCGTGGTTTTGCCCGCATTGACTTTGAATTACTTCGGTCAAGGCGCACTGTTGCTGGAACATCCCAACGCCGCGCAGAACCCATTCTATATGCTGGCGCCGGATTGGGCGTTGTATCCGTTGGTGATCCTGGCGACTGCGGCGACCGTCATTGCGTCGCAGGCGCTGATTTCCGGGGCGTTTTCGTTGACGATGCAAGCGGTGCAACTCGGTTATTTCCCGCGTCTGCGTATCGAACACACATCGTCGATGGAGAAGGGGCAGGTTTACATTGCCCAGGTGAACTGGTGGCTGATGCTGGCGTGCATTGGACTGGTGATTGGCTTTCGTTCCTCGAGCAACCTCGCTGCGGCGTATGGCATCGCGGTGACGATGACGATGATTATTACTACGATGCTGTTTTTCTTCGCGGCGCGGAGATTATGGCATTGGTCGGCGGCCCGAACCCTCGCTGTTTGCATTCCCTTCTTTGTGATCGAACTCGCTTTCTTTGGCGCGAACGCGCTGAAGATTATGCACGGCGGCTGGTTCCCGATTGTGATTGGGATCATTGTTTTTACGTTGTTGAGCACGTGGAAGACCGGACGACGGTTGTTGGGCGAGAAACTTTCCCGCGCGACCATTCCGTTGTCGCTCTTTTTCGATGACGTGGCGATGAATCCCCCGGCGCGTGTGCGCGGAACGGCGATTTATCTGTCAGGTCGTGTTGGAAGTGTGCCGTTATCGCTTCTCCATAATTTGAAGCACAACAGGGTTCTGCATAAACGCGTTGTTTTTCTCACGATCACCGCCCACGAAACGGCGCACATCGATGAGGAAGACCGGATCGAAGTGGAAGACCTGCAGAATGGTTTTTACCGGGTGGTGGGACACTTTGGTTTCATGGAAGATCCGGATGTGCCGAAACTCTTGGATCTATGCGCCGGGAAAGGACTCGAATTGAAACCGGAAGAATCGAGTTATTTCCTCAGCAAAGAGACGCTGATTCCAACGCCGGGTCGGGGAATGATGATTTGGCGCGAAGTGCTCTTTGCAATTATGTCGAGGAATGCCACGAGTGCGTCGAGCTTCTTCAAATTGCCGCCGAATCGCGTGGTGGAGCTCGGGATGCAGGTTGAGATTTAACAATCAATGTGTCTCTGGAGTTTACACGCCGGAAGCGAGGGGGCATCCTGCTGCAATGAAGTCAGCTGAAAAGCTGGGAACGCTGAAGGATTGTTTGTCGCCGCGATTTTTTTTGCTGCTGCTCTTCATTTGTTTCTCCTGTTCGATCAGTTCCGCCAAAGATTTCCAAACGAACGGGTTTACCTTTGATATTCCGCCGACCTGGGTGCTGAACGAAAAAATTCCCGGCGAAGTGAACGTGCAGTTCGACATCAAAACAACCAATGGAGTCGTGCCGGTGCGTTTTAAGGGTTTTGCCGCGGGAGCAACGAACGCTACGGCGCCGGAATTGATTAAAGGTTGGGGAAAGTTCCTGGAAAATCCGGATAAAGTGGAATGGCAACAACACACGCACACCATCAATGGACGGGAGATCACCTACGTCGAGGCCTGGGGCGCGCTGAAATATTACAGCAAATCGGTGAAACACGAAATCTACGTCCCGAACTTCAGCTTCTTCGGCGCCGTGGTGGCTCATCCCAAAGGGAATGTTTCCATCTATATGCTCGGACGCACGACGGTAACCGATCAGCTGAAACCGCAATTTAAAAGTGTCATCGAGGAAGCGGTCACAAACCGCAAGGATTAATGGAGCGTTACAGCTGCTCGATCTTGAATCCCTTCTTCTGCAGCAGTTCAATGACGCTTTCTTTACCGACCAGATGGCCGTAGCCAACGGTGACAAAGATATCTTTCTCGTCATTCAACATTTTTTCGAGGGAGTCGGCCCAGTTCTTATTCCGATCCAGCAGAAGTTTTTTATAAAGATTCGGAAATCCGCGCATCTCCTCGAGGATCAATTTGTCCAACGCTTTGTCGTTCCCGGTTTTCCACGCCTCGATCATCTCATCGAGAATGGTTTTGAAACGTGAGACTTCGGCGAGAGTTTCTTTAAGCATTTCTTCCTGTTCTCCTTTTGAAAATTCGCCGAAGAGACTGATCTGGAAGTCGACTGTTTCAAGGCCCGCCATCGCCTTTTTGTCCTGCTGAGCTTTACCGAGGAAATATTTCTCCACACCTTGCTCGGGGTCGAAGCCAAGGTTTTGCAATTCAATGCCAAGCAGCGCAACCGCCGTCATCCACGGGCGATACCCATCGAGCCCGTGTTCCGGGATGCCGACTTTCTTCAGGTAAGCCTGTAATTTTTCATAAGTTTCCGGGGAAATTTTCTGGTCGAGGCTTTCGTCTTCCGGAAGTTTCCCGACCTTTGCGATCTTTTCGTGCGCTTCCGGCGTCTGCATCTTTTCGATGTCGGTCTCGAAGACGACGAGCGATGATTTTCTATAAGCTTCTTCAACCGGCTGGGGCAGGGGATAGAATTCCTTCTTCAGGAAATGAATCGAACCGAAAACGTAAACGGAATTCTTTTTCCCCTGAACCTTCCATAGCGAATGTTTGCCTGTGGCAGATTGTTTTTCCCCGGCATGCGTGGCGGAGCCCGGAAAAAAAAGGGCAACCACGGCCAACATCACGAACAGAACCGATCGCTGCGAAAATTTCATGTGGAAGAGAGGTTAACGATCCGCCAGAAATTGCAAAGAAGCATGTCGTTCAACAAACGGAGCCCCGACAGCAATCTCGCCAAACTAAAAATATTTAAATAAACTGTCCTGAACTCCCCGGCTCGTTCGTTGTAAGGATGAAACGTAATTAAACCGGATAAACATATGAGCACAAAAACAAGTCAGGCCACGGAACAAGGCGCCCTGAAGCCTTTCATCATTAGTCATACCTTCAATGCCCCGCGCGAACTCGTCTGGAAAGCCTGGACGGAACGCAGCCGCCTGATGGAATGGTTCGGTCCCAAAGGATTTACGATGTCCGTGGCGAATCTTGATCTGCGTCCGGGTGGAACGTTTCATTACTGCCTCCAGACTCCCGATGGTCACAAGATGTGGGGGAAGTTTGTTTATCGTGAAATCGTCGCGCCGGGAAAATTGGTGTTGGTCAATTCCTTTTCCGATGAAAAGGGCGGCATTACGCGTCATCCGATGTCGGCGACATGGCCGTTGGAGACACTTTCGACGACAACGCTCACGGAGAAGGACGGCAAGACGACCATCACCATTGAATGGTCGCCGTTGAATCCTACGGATGAAGAACGAAAGACATTCGACTCTGCCCACGCAGGAATGAAACAAGGTTGGAGTGGAACCTTCGAGCAACTCACCCAGTATCTCGCTAAAGCTTAACCTGAAAACTGGAACGAAATTTAATCTCGAACATTTATGTTAATTAAAATTCTCATCGCCGTCGCCGTCATCATCGTGGTGTTCCTCATTGTAGTCGCCTCGCGCCCGTCGGATTTTCGCGTGACTCGCACCGCTACAATTCCCGCTGCGCCGAGCGCCGTGTTTCCGCACGTCAACGACCTGAAGAAATGGCAGGAATGGTCGCCGTGGGCCAAGATGGATCCCAACGCGAAGACAACTTTCGAAGGTCCCATCGCTGGTCAGGGCGCGATGTTCTCGTGGGCGGGCAATGACAAGATCGGCGAAGGAAAAATGACGATTGTTGAAAGCCGTCCGAACGAACTGGTGCGTTTTCAACTGGATTTCCTGAAGCCCTTCGCCGCGAACAATACCGCGGAGTTCACGTTCGAACCGAAAGGTGCCGACACGGTCATTACCTGGACCATGTCCGGCAAAAACAATTTCCTCTTTAAAGCCGTTGGCCTCTTTATGAATTGCGATAAGATGGTCGGCGGTCAATTTGAGGAAGGATTGGCGAACTTGAAAACCATCGTGACGACTAAGGCGAAAAAATAACCAAACCGCTTTGTTCCTAAATCCATTACAGAATTTATAACCACACAAAAAGCTTATGAAAATCGCAGCCACCATTGTTCGGATCCTGATGGGATTGATGTTTATCTTCTCTTCCGTCGTCGTGCTCTTCAAATTGGTTCCGCAACCGGAGCAGACCGGCGCAGTAAAAGTCTTTATGGAAGGCATGGCGGCGTCGGTTTACCTCCTGACGCTGATTAAAGTGACCGAACTCGGCTGCGGTATCCTTTTCCTGGTCGGACGTTTTGCGCCGCTGGCCACCGTGATGATCTTCCCGATTACGTTGAACATTCTTTTCTTCCACGCGTTCGTCGCCCCGGAAGGATTGGTCATGGCAATCATTTTGATGCTGGCCAATTTGTTTCTGGCTTATGTCTACCGCAAAAATTACGCGACACTGGTCGCCGCCAAACCGATTTATTGAAATAAAATGTCCTGAATTGGGCCTCCCATTCGTCGTAGCATTGAAAGTAACTATTTAAACTATCAAAAAATTATCAAATATGAGCGCATCGACATCTAAATCTGACTATATGCTGTTGTTCCGTGGCACCAACTGGGACAAAGGCCTTTCCCCGGAACAAATCCAAAAAGTTACCGGCGAATTTATGGCCTGGTTTGAACGCCTTCGGTCCCAAGGCACGGTCAGTTCCGGCCATCCTTTGACCAATTCGGGTAAAACGGTCTCCGGCAAAAAAGGCCGCACGGTCGCCGACGGTCCGTTTGCTGAATCCAAGGAAGCGGTCGGCGGATATTTTCTGCTGCACGTGAGCAGCATGGACGAAGCAGTGGAAATCGCCAAAGGCTGCCCGGCGCTTGAGCATGGTTTGACCGTTGAGGTTCGCCAGATTGCCGAGCAATGTCCGGTCATGGATCGCGCGCAGGATCTTCTGGCCCAAGCGAGCGCCTGAACCCGTGAGTGAAACGTCCGACAACGCCGCGCTTCTGCCGACGGGAGATATTTCCCAACTGACGGACCATCTCTTCCGGCATGAAGCGGGCAAATTAGTTTCCGTCCTCACTGGCATCTTTGGACTGGAACGCCTGCAAATGGCGGAAGATGTGGTGCAGGAAGCGATGATTCGGGCGTTGAAAACGTGGCCGTTCTACGGTGTTCCCAAAAATCCCGCCGCCTGGCTGACGCAAACGGCCAAGAACCTCGCCCTAGACGTCGTTCGACGTGAGAAACTGTTTCACGACAAACAATCGCAGATCATTGCGTTCGTGGAAAATTGGTCAGCGGATTCGGACGATGCCGACAACGCCGCTTTCGAGAACGAGATCAAAGACGATCGGTTGCGGCTGATGTTCGCCTGTTGTCACCCGCAAATTCCGCAGGAATCCCAGACCGCACTCGCGTTGAAAACTCTTTGCGGTTTTAGTCCTGCCGAAATTGCCAAAGCATTCCTTACCAGCGAAGCCGCCATTGCCAAACGGCTGGTTCGCGCTCGCCAGCGCATTCGCGACCTGAAGATTCCTTTTGAAATCCCGGCCGGGGCTGAATTGTCGGACCGTCTCGATAGTGTATTGCAAACGGTCTACCTCCTGTTCAATGAAGGTTACAAAGCGTCCAGTGGCGAAAAGCTCGTGCGGGAAGAACTTTGTCAGGAGGCGATTCGTCTCGTGACGTTGCTCGCCAGTCATCCCATGGGAAATCAACCGCGCACACACGCGCTCGCGGCGCTGATGTTCCTGAATGCAGCTCGGTTTTCCGGACGCACCGATGCCGAAGGCAATTTGCTGCGCTTAAAGGATCAGGACCGTTCCAGCTGGGACCAGAAAATGATTGCGCGCGGGATGTTTCATTTTGCGCAATCCGCGGCCGGCCATGAAATGACCACGTATCATTTGCAAGCCGGGATTGTGGGTTGCCACTGTGCTGCGACGAGCTATGAGTCGACAGATTGGAAACGGATCCTCGCACTCTACGATCATTTGATCGAAGTGGAAGATTCCCCCGTGATTGCCCTCAATCGAGCGGTCGCCCTCGCGCAGGTCAAAGGTCCGAAAGCCGGAATCAAGGCGGTTGAGAACATCCGCGACCTGAAATCGCTCGACGAATATCATTTGCGCTACGCGGTCCTCGCCGAATTCGAGATGCAGCTGAATAATTTCCCGAAAGCCGCCGAGCATTTGCGTCGCGCCCTTCATCTGACGTCCATCAAGTCGGAACAAACCTTGTTGCAGAAACATCTCGCCGACTGCGAAGCTCGTTTTTCGTCGAAGAGCAAGTAGCCTTCGCGCTCGCCCGATTTCCACTTCTCCCGGTCAGGTTAAAGCCTGATTTTTGCTCAGCTACCTTTTGGAATCACGATGGCTTATCGATCCGATGCTTCAAATGGGCTTTGCTCCGGTTTCCCTCCGACCTGCAAAAAGAGAGAATGCCTGCATGAAAAATACATTATTCGTATTAGTCGCCGCGTTGGGTCTCGTTGCTTGCAGCCAGGAGAAACAAGCCATTGAGAACAACAAGGATTCAGCCAAGGACGCGATCAACCAGGAAAAGAAGGCGGTGAATGAAGCCGCTGGCGCTGCCAAGAAACAAGCCGACGCCGATGCCAAGGCTGAAAAGGCCCGCATCGAAGCGCAGGAAGAATCGCAGAAAGCTCAGCTCGACGCCGAGAAGAAGAAAATCGACGCCAATGCTGAACTGCAGAAGAAGCAGGTTGGCATTACCAACAACCCATAATCTCAGGCGTTCGTCTGGTTTGGAGAGCCGCCGCTGCCCGCGAGTTTTTAGATTGTTTTTCTCTCGCCGCAGCGGTGGCCGTTTTCGCCTGACCCAGGGATTTTACGAAAAAACACTCTTTCTTTCGTCGTCTTCGGCTTCTTTTCTAAAAAGCCCTTTACATACATAGCAACGCTAGGTATATAGCTTCGCCATGATTCCGAAGGAACTCGTGGCGGCGTCGACAGAGCCGTTGATCCTTTCTCTGCTCTCCAAGGGCGAAAGCTACGGTTACGCGCTCATCCAGGATATTCGCGAGCTTTCGGGTGACGAACTTCAATGGACCG
>CBHTTJ010000023.1:0-39306 GCA_966095605.1 uncultured bacterium
CTCGGGAAATCGGCGTCAACCGCGGGAAGTAAAGTTGGCGGAGGTTGATTATCAGGACTTTGCGCAGATTTGCGGTATTGGGGTGATTTCAGACCGAATGCCCCTGTTTGATAAGAAATGCGGACTAGACAGTTTTCCCGAGTTCGTTAAGTTTCTTCGCCCAATGCCCGATGCCACTCCAACGCCCGCGAAGACCCTTTCCAAGGGACAGGTGTTTGTTCGTCGCTTCGCCAGTTCGGTGGTCTTATGGGCAGTCGTTTTGGGCGGGCTCTTTTCAGGTAACAAAGCGCTCGGCGATTTCCTGTTTCTTCTCGTCATGGTGTTCCTCGGCGGAACCGGTCTTTTCGAGTTCTACGGCATCGTAGCCAAGCGCGACCTGGTCTGTTTTCGGGGCTGGGGTGTCTTTGGTGGCTTGCTTCTGATCGTCGCCACCTTCCTTCACTTGTCCGGGGCGCTCGGAACGGTGGTTAGTCCCGGAAGCGTGAACGATTTTGAAATCACCTATTTAATTATCTTCGTTCTCGGACTGTGCGTCCGCCAATTCGTTTCCAAGAGCAACACCGCTGGCATCCTGGCCATTTCGACGACGCTCTTCGGGCTGATGTACGTCCCATGGCTCCTGAACTTCATTCAAAAGATTAACTATTTTCCAAACATCGGTGGACACGGAAATCTTTATGTCCTGTATTTCATTCTGGTAACGAAATTCAGCGACATGGGCGCCTACATCACCGGCTCGCTCATCGGAAAACACAAAATGATTCCCCGCATCAGCCCCGGAAAAACCTGGGAAGGTTTCGGAGGAGCGATTGTTTTCTCCACCGTGGCGAGTATCGCTTTCGCGGCCATCGCGAAGGACAACTTACCCGGCATGAAAATTCTGCACGCAACCATTCTCGGCATCTTGCTCAGCAGCACCGCCGTGGTGGGAGATTTGATTGAATCCATCTTCAAGCGCGAAGCCGGAGTGAAGGATTCGGGAAAATTCTTTCCGGGCATTGGCGGTATTTTAGATCTTTTGGATAGTTTGCTCTTCAATGCTCCGTTGATGTACATATATCTTCGTCACGTTCTGACCGATTAAATGAAAAATGTTGTTCTGCTTGGCTGCACCGGTTCCATCGGCACCTCGACTATTAAAGTTGCGGAGGATTTGCCGGAAAAAATTCGCCTCGTTGGTTTGGCTGCGGGAAATAATGCCGACCTTTTGATTGAACAAACGAAGAAGCACAAGCCCGAGGTAATTTCCATTTCAGATCCCAAAAAGGCAAAGGAATTGGAAAACCTTTTCGGATCCAGCACAAAAGTTTACGCAGGAAACGAAGGTTTGATCAAACTCGCCACCCTGCCCTCTGCGGACATCGTTTTAATCGCCATCGTTGGAACCGCGGGATTGCAACCAGCGCTGGCCGCCATCCGCGCCGGTAAAGATATCGCCGTGGCGTCCAAGGAAATTCTCGTCATGGCCGGGGAAATCGTCATGAACGAAGCGCGTAAACACGGCGTTCGCGTCCTCGCCGTCGACAGCGAGCATTCGGCGATTTTCCAATGTCTCGACGACAAGCCCGCCAGTTCCGTCCGGAATTTGTGGCTTACTGCGTCGGGCGGACCATTCCGTCAGACGCCGAAAGAAGACTTTGCCAATATTACCGTGGAACGTGCCCTGAAACACCCCTCCTGGGTGATGGGCCGCAAGATCACAATCGATTCCGCGACGCTATTCAACAAGGGTTTGGAAATGATCGAAGCACGGTGGCTATTCGATATCGAAATGAATCGGGTGCAGGTCGTGGTTCATCCGCAAAGCATCGTCCACTCCATGGTGGAATTCGTCGACGGCTCCATTATCGCTCAACTATCGACACCGGACATGTGTCTGCCGATTCAATACGCCTTGACCTATCCCGAACGGGTCGCGAGCAATCGAGTGCAAACGAATTTCGCGAAGATCGGGACGTTAACCTTTGAGGAACCGGATACGAATCGGTTCCCTTCGGTCAATCTCGCTCGCAAAGCGGGTGAAGTTGGCGGCACCCTTCCGGCCGTTTTGAACGCCGCCAATGAGGTGGCGGTCGAAGCTTTTGTGAACCGCCGGATTAATTTCCCGCAAATCAGCGAAACGGTTGCTCATGTCATGAAATGCCACCAGGTCGTGGCGTCCCCAACGCTGGAACAAATCCTTGAAGCCGACGCATGGGCGCGGAAGGCTGCTCTCGGGTGATTCGTCTGTTGCAACCTGTCCCACTGCCAAGTAGATTAACCGGCCTGAGTTTACGGCAATCTTGATGCATATCTTAAAGAATATTTTTATTCTCCTGGAAGTAGTCCTGCTTTTTAACCTCCTGATTTTCGTCCACGAGCTGGGACATTTCCTTGCCGCGCGCTGGAGAGGTTTGAAAGTAGACCGCTTCGCCATCTGGTTCGGTAAACCAATTTGGAAGAAGAGAATCAATGGCGTCGAATACGCTCTCGGCTGCATCCCCGCCGGGGGTTACGTTTCCCTGCCCCAGATGGCCACGATGGAGGCAATTGAAGGAAAATCGGATACACCGGTCGAACAACTGCCGCCCGTTTCCGCCCTGGACAAGATCATTGTCGCCTTTGCCGGACCGTTGTTCAGCTTTTTGCTCGCAGTTGCTTTTGCCACCATCGTGATGATTGTGGGTCGTCCGGTAAATGAAGACGACAAGACGACGGTCATCGGTTGGGTGGAACAAGGTGGCCCTGCCTGGAATGCTGGTCTTCGGCCGGGCGACAAGATTTTGGAAGTGGACGGTCATCCGGTCGCACAGTTTGGAAATCAGGCTTCCGACAGCATCACGTGGCGAATCATCACCAGCGAAGGAACGAATATCCCCATTAAATTCTCGCGCAACGGTCAGGAGCAGATGGCCTATCCGGTTGCTTATCGCGCGCCAACCAAATGGTATCAGCGCAAAGCGTTACGACGCATTTTGATTTTGCCGGCGGCTCCTTCCGTTGTTGACGAGACAATCACCAACAGTCCGGCGGCTTTGGCGGGATTAAAGCCGGGAGACAAAATTCTGGCGCTTGATGGTCAACCCATTTACACGCCCAATTCGGTGCTCGAAGCTGCGGAGCGGCAGACCAACGGTCCGCCTAAGGCAGTGACTTTTACCATCCAACGAGGGACGGAGACTTTTGAGAAGGCACTCACCCCGGAACGTCCGACGAATCCGCCCGAAGCCAATCCTTCGTTCGGCATCAGCTGGCAGTTCAACACGAATGTTACTCTCGCGCATATCAATCCGATTGAACAAATCGAGACCAGCGTTTCCCAGATCTTCGGTACGTTGAAGACTCTTTTCTCTCGTAAGTCGGATGTCGGAGTTCAACAACTCGGTGGCGCGGTGATGATTGGCCGTGTTTACTTTAACCTCTTCGATACGGACAACGGATGGCGCCTCGCGTTGTGGTTCAGCGTAATCATGAATGTGAATCTCGCGCTCTTAAATATGCTCCCCTTCCCGGTTCTTGACGGCGGGCATATTACACTGGCATTCCTCGAAGCGGTTCGTCGACGTCCGGTCAGTTTTAAAATCCTCCAATATATCCAGACCGGTTGTGCCGTCTTATTGATCGGGTTCATGCTTTATATCGCGTTCTTTGATACCAGCGACCTGATTCAAAGCGCTCGCAGAAACCGTGATACTCCCATCGTTTTCGCTCCTAAAAAATAATTGCCCGTCGTAGCACCGCAAATGAATTACTGCGAATCTCCTTTTTTCTATCAACGGCGACAAACCCGTGAAGTCATCGTCGGGGATCCCAAACGCGGTGGCGTTATCATCGGCGGCAATCATCCAGTCGTGAAGCAGTCGATGCTGACTTGCGACACGATGAACACGGAGGAATCGGTCAAGCAGACGTTGGAACTCGTCGCCGTCGGATGCCAGATCGTCCGGATCACGGCGCCAACGGTAAAGGACGCGGCGAATTTAAAGAACATTGTCGAAGAACTTCGTAAGCGCGATTGCTGGGTTCCGATCGTCGCCGACATTCATTTCAAACCGGAAGCCGCCATGGAAGCCGCCAAGTGGGTGGAGAAAGTTCGCGTCAATCCTGGCAACTACGCCGATAAAAAGAAGTTCGCGGTTCTCGAATATACTGACGACGAATACGCAGCTGAACTTTGCCGTATTGAAGAACAATTCACTCCGCTCGTTCGCCTCTGCAAAGAGCTCGGTCGCGCCATGCGCATCGGCACCAACCACGGCAGCTTGAGCGATCGCATCATGAATCGTTATGGCGACACGCCGCTCGGCATGGTCGAAAGCGCGCTGGAATTTGCCCGCATCGCTCGCAAGAACGATTACCACAACTTTGTTTTCTCGATGAAGTCGAGCAATCCGAAGGTGATGATTGAATGTTACCGCTTGTTGGTGGCGCGGTTGAATGAACTGGGTCCGGATTGGAATTATCCGGTGCATCTCGGCGTGACAGAAGCCGGCGAAGGAGAAGACGGACGTATCAAGAGCGCCATTGGTATTGGCTCACTTCTTTGTGATGGGATCGGCGAAACGATTCGCGTTTCTCTTACGGAAGATTCTCCACGCGAAATTGAGGTCTGCCGCGACTTGCTCGCGCAGATTCCTATCCTCGCAAATACCCGGCAGAAGATTGAATCCATTGCCCTGCCCTACGACCCTTTTACCTTTAAGCGTCGCGAAACTCCGGAAATCGAGTTGAACGAGCAGACGAAGTGCGGTGCAGAACAAACGGTGCGCGTCGTCGTTACCAAAGGAACCTGGGAAAAGGTTGCGCCGAAAATCCGCCCAAAGGACGACGTTAAGCCTGAAGCCGTTTACGAAGATTTAAACGTTGCCGAAATCGATCCAACTCAACCGTTCGATATCAATTGCGACACGCAATTGGTGACTGTGAAGGACGGTGTTACGTTGCCACCCATTACAGCTTTTCGTCTGCTGGCAGCAAAGTTGAAACGTCTTGGACGCAACAATCCAATTCTCCTGAAGGATTGCCTAACTTTTGAGCCCGTTCCACTTGAACCGAAGATTGCCTTGCTCCGCGCTTCGGTCGTGATCGGAGCTCTTCTCGCTGACGGTATCGGCGACGCCATTCTCGTTCGCGGCGAATCCGGAGGTGGACAATCGTTGCGTCTCGCCTTCAACATCTTGCAAGCGGCTGGATGTCGTTCGTTCAAGACCGATTACGTTGCCTGCCCGAGTTGCGGCCGCACTCTCTTCAATCTGCAGACAGTTACAGCCCGAATTAAAGCGCGGACCGAACATCTCAAAGGCGTGAAGATCGCCATCATGGGATGCATCGTTAACGGCCCCGGCGAAATGGCCGACGCGGATTTCGGTTATGTCGGCGGCGCTCCTGGCAAAATCAATCTCTACGTCGGCAAGACCCCGATCAAATTCAACATCCCGGAAGGCGAAGCCGTTGAACGACTCGTTGACCTGATCCGCGAGCACAACAAATGGGTGGAACCGGAGCCGAAGGTAGAAGCTGCCGCGACCAACTAGCGGCACCCCCGTCTATTTGAAGTCGCTGGAAAACGCCCGACCCAATTGCTTTTCCTTTTGAAGGTCTGAAAACCGCTGCTAGTCTGTCCTCCCATGCAGCTTTGCAGATCGTCAAAATTAATTTTGCCTTTGGCATTCTCCATCGTTGGTATCTTCTCCACTGCAACCGCCTTCGGCCAGGCTCACGGCCCTGCCAGCGATGACGCTGCGCTGAGCGTGAAAAAATTCGAAGCCGCGCCGGGATTGAAAGTTGACCTTTTCGCAGCCGAGCCAACGTTACAAAACCCCGTTGCATTTTCCATTGATGAGAAGGGCCGATTCTTCATTGCCGAAACGCATCGCTACAAAGACGCAATTTTCGACATTACCCAAAAGTCGGCGTGGTTGACGAATGACCTTGGCTTCAGAAGCGTTCCGGAACGGGAGGCTTTTCTGCGCAAGACATTTGGAACCAATGTTGTTTCGCTGACACAGGATTCCGAACTGATCCGTCTCGTGGAAGATCGCGACGGCGACGGACGCGCGGAAACTTCCAGCATTTTTGCTGACGACTTTAATGAAATTACCTCAGGCACGGCCGCCGGAATCCTTGCTCGCAAAAATGAAGTCTGGTTTACCTGCATTCCCGATCTGTGGAAATTCGCGGAGGCAAAAGGCAAGGCGGTAAAGCGTGAGAAAATGAGCACGGGTTATGGTGTTCGCATCAGCGTCAGTGGACACGACTTGCACGGACTCGCTCTCGGCCCTGACAACAAGATTTACTTTAGCTGTGGTGATCGTGGATTCACGGTCACGAATCGCGAGGGCAAAGTGTTCGAATATCCGGAGACTGGTGGGGTTCTTCGTTGCAACCGGGATGGTTCGAATCTTGAAGTGTTCTGCATCGGATTGCGAAACCCACAGGAGCTGGCGTTTGATCAATACGGCAATCTCTTTACCGATGACAACGACACAGCCGGTCCAGATGACTCCCGCGTTGTTTATTTGGTCGAGGGTGCCGATTACGGGTGGCGAGCGCCCTACCAATACATGGAAGGCTATGGGCCCTGGGTGCGCGAAAATTTCTGGAAAGGCAACATTGACGATCTTCTCCCCTACTCCGGCGTCGTCGCGCATGGACCGTCCGGCCTGGCTTACTATCCAGGAACCGGTCTCCCGCAAAAATATCAGAACCATTTCCTCGCCTGTGATTTTCCACAGGGTGTGAAGTCATTTGCGGTCAGATCCAAAGGCGCTTCTTATGAAGTTTACGATGTTGAAAATTTTCTAAAACGCCTCGGATCCACAGATGTTGCATTTGGCCCGGACAGCAGCGTTTATGTGTCCGATTGGGGACTCGCGTACACCATGCCAAATGCCGGGCGCATTTATCGTGTGTTTGATCCTGCCCAGACGAACAGTGCCTCCGTCAATGAAGTAAAAAAACTGCTCGCCGACGGGATGGAAAAGAAAGCCACCGAAGAACTCGTCCTTCTCCTCGGTCATCCGGATATGCGGGTTCGCCTCGAAGCACAATTTGCGATCGCGACGAACTTGTCGGCACAAAAAGCCGCGATCTCTTCCAGCAACCAACTCACGCGCATTCACGCCATTTGGTCGCTCGTAAACGGCGAACAATTTCAACCGAAGCGGCTGCTGCCAGCTTCTGGTAATTCCGAGTCCACGAATGAATTTGCGTTTAGCCTGGTCACCACAGCCCTGGCTGATTTGGACGCTGAAGTTCGCGCTCAGGCTGCCAAAGCTTATGGCGAAGCCGCGTTTACGAATCGTGCTTACGAATCTCTCCAACCTTTGCTGAAGGACAACAGTCCACGCGTTCGTTTCTTTGCCACGTTGAGTCTTGGCAAACTTCACGCGAAAGAAGCGGTTCGCGATATCGTAGAAATGGTGCGGGAAAACGCTGACAAGGATCCATTTCTTGTTCATGCCGCGGTCAGCGCATTGGTGAACCTCAACGATGATGCCGAGATGACCTTTTTGCTGGCCGATGACTCCATCTCTGTCCGGCACGTTGCCCTGCTCTGCCTGCGTCGGATGAATGACAATCAGATCTCACAACTCCTCGATGATCAGTCGCCCCGGCTTGTCGTCGAAGCCGCTCGCGCCATTAACGACGCGAATATTACGAATGCTCTTCCCAGCCTTGCGGAGATGATCAAGAAGCCGTTCCTTACTGATTTTAAATTTTTCGAAAATATTCCTGGAGTTACCAATGCGCAGGAACAATTCATCCGGCGGGTGATCAACGCCAATTTCCGCCTGGGCGAAGACGAAAATGCTTTGGCACTGGCACAATTGGCAAATGCGGATCGCATTCCAGAAACTTTGAGGATCGAAGCTTTGGAGGCCCTCGCCAATTGGGAACATCCTTCCCCACAGGATCGTATTGTTGGCATGTGGCGGCCGTTGCCCACACGCAGCAAGGACGGCGCTGAAACCGCTGTTCGCGGTGCAATCACGGAATTGTTTCAGTCCGATTCGGAAAAGGTTCTCCAAGCTACAATTCATGCGCTGCGTTCCTTGCAGATGAACGACACTACGATTCTGATCGTTGATTATTTCACCGATACGAATCACAGCACAGCGCTTCGTCTGGAGGCGCTTGGCGCACTGGTCGACCTGAAACACGAAGCGCTCGAGGAGGTTATTAAAGCGGGTCTCGCTGACGAGAACGTCGCTATTCGCCGTGAAGCGATTAAATACATTGAGCACGTTAGTCCAGCCGCCACGGTCAAAATTCTCGAGAAACTGTTCGCAACGGAAAAAGACACGCGCATCAGTCAGACAATCCTCATAACACTTGGGAAATTAAAAGATTCATCTGCTGACGAAGCCATCGTTCGACTTCTGGACCAGTTGCTCGACGGAAAAATTCAACCCGAACCGCAACTGGACCTGATCGAAGCGGCTGAACGTCGTTCCAGCGCGGCAATCAAAGAAAAACTCCAGGCCGTCGAGCGCAAGCTCGCCAAGAGCGATCGACTTGGTGTCTACGTTTTGGCGTTGGTGGGCGGAGACGCCGCTGCGGGCAAAAAGATTTTTGAGGAACGTGAGGACGTTGGCTGTCTGCGTTGTCATTCCATCCATCACATCGGCGGAACCGTTGGCCCAGACCTTGGCGGCATCGGCAAACGTCAATCTCGAGAGTATCTCCTGGAATCAATCATCACCCCAAATAAGCAGATTGCTGCCGGTTTTGAAAGCGTGGTCGTGCAGATGAAAAACGGAAACTCCTATGCAGGCGTTGTAAAAAACGAAAGCGACACTGAGCTATCACTGGATTCTCCCGAGGACGGCCAAATCAAAGTGAAAAAATCAGACATTGAAAAACGCACCCGCAGTCTGTCGGCTATGCCGGAGGAAATTTCCAAGCTTCTGACCAAACGCGAAGTCAGGGACGTCGTAGAATTTCTCTCCACGGTGAAATAGCAATAATCTGGGAAAGGAACGAAGTCCCTATTGCAGCCGCAGGCCGCCCGCCCATTTCTTTTGGGCTCCTTCTGCTGGAATCGAGGCGAGAACAGCGGGATCAACTGGCACTTTTAGTTTTTGTCCGTTGGAGAGTTCCACGTAAACGGAAGAAAGCTCGTTGAGATTAATCAGCGATGGCAATAGATGGATGCGCCAGCGAACGCCCGCTTTAACGATGACGGGGTAATTCTTTTCTTCGCCAACGATAATGCTTTTTACCGTCTTGGAACGTTCGGGATTTTGCCACCGCAGGGAGACATCAGCGACACAGCAGGAAAACGGGCCGGGGTTGAAGATCTCAACGTAGAAAAACTGTTTGTTGCTCTGAAGATTATCAGGGCGGATTTCCCACCCTGTCGAAATCTTGAGCGAGCTTTTGCCAACTAATCCGTTGACCAAACGGATCGTCCGCATAAGCAGCGTATCGGATGCTTGGGCCATAAAGTTAACCAATCCTAATGCCTAAAACCATCCCGAGTGTCGTTGAAAAACGACAAAAGTCAATAAAATCAGGGGTTTTAGGTCCCCTCAAATTGGGGATGAAAGATGCTCAATGACACTTCCGCGAATGACCCAAAATCGACGCATAAACACGAAGGCACAAGTCTGATTCCCAAACTCCCCCGCAATCCACTTCCGTCTGTCGGCCACTGAACCGCTTTTATGGCTTGGAGCGAACGATCGTGAGTTTACCTCTCTTTTTTGAAGTCACGAACGCTTCTACCTATTAGAGAACAAGTTAGCGGCGTCTTTACCGCAAAAAGGGCGAAAATTTGGCTCAGAAAATCGTCCTTTACGCGTAAAAGGCAAAAAAACGTTCCAAAAAACTTCCCTTTACGGACATTGGTTAACTTTTCCTTGCAACAATTCTGCCTTTTACGCGTAAAGACTGTTTTTCCGCGCCAGAAAAGTGCCTTTTACGCATAAAGTCCAATTTTTCGCCGCCGGAAACTTCGCTTTTCCGTAAAGGGTCGTTTCCGGCTCATCAAAACTGCCCTTTACTCGGTAAAGCGTAGTTTTTCCTGGCAAGAAAGTGCCCTTTACGCGTAAAGGGACGTTTCATGCAAAGAAAAGTTAACCAATGTGCGTAAAGGGCAATTTTCTACGACGGGAAATCGGTCCTGTACCGTAAAAGGGGAATTTCCTGCGGCAACTTTTTAAAGATTTTTGGTATAGGGAAGTTTTCCGCGGCAGGAAAAAGAGATTGGATGCTCATAGGGCAATTTCCCCGCACGGAAAAATGAGATTTTTGCGTAAAGGGCAGATTCCGGGTCACGGAAAAATGAACTTTACGGATAAAGGAGAAGTTTCCGGTGGGCGCGCCAGAGGACTGGCGCAGTCCGGGACGCTTCCGCGCCGGTCACACGCAACCGACTACGCTCCAGCCTCCCGGACTGCGGTGGCCCTCCACCGCTCTCCAAACTTTCAGGTTCCTCTTCTTGGCCTTTTCTGGTTCCCTTCGCGCATGCAAAAAACGATCGCGTTTGTCGCGTCGCTCATCCTTACCAGCCTTTCAACGTTTTCCCTGCAAGCTCAAGGCGACGTCCGCGCGCAACATGTTGTCGATCTAAACACGATCCGCAGTTTTCCTCGTATTGACTCCAAAGAAGCATGGCAGGCACGAGGCGAAAAGATGCGTCAGCAGATTCTC
This sequence comes from uncultured bacterium, assembly GCA_966095605.1. Taxonomy (GTDB): domain Bacteria; phylum Verrucomicrobiota; class Verrucomicrobiia; order Limisphaerales; family JACDHS01; genus CBHWET01. Next base: position 10,636 of record CBHTTJ010000023.1, read on the forward strand.
GTGAGCACCGGTCTCTGGCCGATGCCGGAAAAAACGCCGTTGAATGCAAAAATTTTCGGACGCATCGACCACGACGGCTACAGCGTGGAAAAAGTTTATTTCGAGAGTTACCCCGGATTTTACGTTGCCGGAAATTTATACCGCCCGCGCGGAATCAAAGGTCCTTATCCGGCGGTGTTAAATCCGCACGGACACTGGGCTCGCGGTCGACTCAATGATGAGAAGGATGGAAGTATTCCCGCCCGTTGCATCAATTTCGCAAAGCAGGGCTACATTGCTTTTACCTACGACATGGTCGGCTACAACGATACGTTCTTCGCCGATCAGAAAAATATTACCGCGACGACAACGAATATTAATTTCTATCCACGCCATCGCGAGTTCGCGACGAACAGTGCGAATCTTCTCTGGAATATCAGTCTGATGGGATTGCAAACGTGGAACAGTATTCGCGCACTGGATTTACTGGAGAGCCTCCCTGACATCGATAAGAAGCGCATCGGATTGACAGGAGCGTCGGGCGGAGCCACCCAAACTTTATTGCTCGGCGCCATCGACAAACGCATCGCCGTGCAGGCGCCTGTGTGTATGGTGAGTGCCACGATGCAAGGCGGTTGCGCCTGCGAAACGGCACCGGGGCTGCGTGTTGATTATTCCAACATGGAATTCGCGGCCCTCCCTGCCCCACGCCCACAATTGCTCGTTGCTGCTACCGGCGATTGGACCAAGTTGACCCTCACGTTTGAAGGTCCAATGATCGAGAAGGTTTACCAGAAGTACAACGCGGAAGAGCAACTGCGTTACGTCATCGGCAATTTCAATCACAACTACAACCAGTCCAGTCGCGAACAGGTCTACGCGTGGTTTAATCAATATCTCAAACCGAAGATGGGCCGAAATAAAGAAGTCGCTTACGAAAAAGATTCCGACGAAGCGTTGCGTGTTTTTCCAGACGGCAAGTTGCCCGAGAACGCCTTGTCGCAGGAGGCGTTTATTCAAAGCCGCATTGAAGCGATGGAAAAACAATATCGCGCAGCACTGCCTCGCAATGCGGGTGACATGGAACGCTTCAAACAAGCCTACCTCCCCGCCTGGCGTGAAACATTGCAGCTCGAATTTCCCGAAGAAGATTTTCAATCGGCCTATGGCACCCCGGACGCAGCCGGTAATTATCTGATGATGAAACTCTGGCTCGGCGGCACTTCTCGCGGCGAACACATTCCCGCCTTGCTGGTAACGCCGACCTCCGGCCAACACAATCTATTCATCGTTCTGGCCCATCCTGAAGGAAGAAGCGGTTTCTGGACGAACAATCAGCCTCTCGGCATCGCGAAACAATTGTTGGATAAAGGCGCCGCAGTTCTTCTGCTTGATACGTTTCTCACGGGAGAGCTCGCGGACAAACGAGCCAGTGATGCGCGTTTGGCAGCGCGAAAGAAACAGACAGATTTATTTTTCACCTGTTACAACCGAACAGATATCCAGGAACGGGTGCAGGATTTGATCACAGCTTGCCGGGCAGTCCGGGAACTCGGAGAAAAGCCTCGTGTGGTTTTATGCGGCGTCAAGGAAGCTGGTCTTTGGGCGGCACTGGCTGCGCCGGCAGCGGATATCGTCGTCGCAGACTGCCAGCAATTCGACAGTGGTTCGGACAAGGAATTTTTGAAGCCGGAAATTTTCGCGCCAGGGCTATGCAAAATAGGAGGCATTGAAGGTGCAGTACTGCTTGCTGCCCCGCGCCCGCTTCTTCTGCACAACCTCGGCGATAAATTTTCTAAAGAAAACCTGTCTCTGGTTTACGAACGCTGCAAGGCCTCGAAAAATGCGCGTTTGAATACGGCAGCGCTCTCGGAAAAGGAAATTGTGGAATGGATTGGCAAATTCATCGAACCCGAGAAGCGCGACGCGTCGAAAGAGTAAGTTCGAAGAGATATTTTTTAATTTATTTTACACCAACGGCGAGAATCGTCTGGAAATGCGGCGGCTGATCTTCGCTGGCGACGATGCTGATTTCAATTTTCTTGAACCCGGCGTTTTCCATCCATCGGTGCAAGTCGCTTTCCGGAAATCCGAACCACCGGTCGCCGTATAGGTCCCGCGCTTTTTCGAAATTATGCTGCAGCAGATCCAGGATCATGATCTGTCCCCCGCTCCGTAAAATCTTGTAAGCACTGGCAATGGCAACGTCGGGTTTCTCAGCATGATGCAACGCCTGGCTCAACACCACCAGATCAACGCTGTTGGATTCGATGGGCGGGGTTTCAAGATCGCCGAGACGAAACTCCAGATTTTTTAAGCCATTCTTCCTGGCCTTGGCTTCACCGAACGCGATGATGCGTTCTGAATTATCGACGGCGATTACTTTTTTCGCCCGACGCGCCAGCAATTCACTGAGCAACCCCTCACCTGAACCAAGGTCGGCAATAACAATCGGCGGAATCATGCGAAGCAGCAATTGACCGAATGCCTGCCAGGAGCGTCCCGGCCCGTAACTGCGATCAAAACGCCCGGCGATCTGATTAAAGTAAACCTGCGCTTGCTCCTTCCGCCGCTCGAGGATGCGCTTCAAATTGATTTGGTCTGCTTCGTATTCAGGAAGTTCTTCCGCCCCGGTAACGGCAATCTGGATGAAATCACGGATGGTGGCGTCATCGTCGTCGTTTACCTTGTAGAACGTTCGTTTTCCTTCCCGACGCGAAGAAAGAAGATTGGATTCCTGCAAAAGTCCTAAATGTGTGGAAATCCTCGATTGCCCGAGATGGGTTATCTCCTGCAACTCCGCCACTGACAGCTCTTCGTCCTCTAAAAGGGCTATAATGCGTAATCGCGTCGGGTCACCCAGAGCACGGAGGGATTTCAGAGTGGCAGACATATATTATATGTGCGCGAACGCCGGTTTTAAAATTCAGCAAAGTCCCCAATGCGAATTAATCGAAAATTCCCTAGAAACCGATTGACGCGCGTTCATTCTGATATATCATCTTATCCTGATACGTCAATACGTGTCTTACAATTACAGATCACAATGAGCAAAAATTACATCTTTTCTTCTGAATCCGTCGGCGAGGGCCATCCGGACAAAGTTTGCGATACCATTTCTGATGCAGTGTTGGACGCATGTCTGGCACAGGACAAGTACAGCCGTGTTGCTTGCGAAACGTACGCGAAGAGCAACGTGGTGGTGGTCGGCGGCGAAATCACGACGAAAGCTGACATTCACGTGAACCAGATTGTGCGCGAAGCGATTCGCGAAATCGGTTACGTGAACAGCGATGATGTATTCCATGCGGATCATGTGTTCATCACCAATTTGATGACCCGCCAGAGCCCGGACATTTCCCAGGGCGTTGACGCCAAGGCTGCTGACGGCAAAGAAACTGCGGAACAAGGTGCCGGTGACCAGGGTTTGATGTTCGGCTATGCGTCGAACGAAACTCCTGAACTGATGCCAGCTCCGATCATGTTCGCGCATCGTCTCGGTCGCGAACTGACGAAGATCCGCAAGAGCGGCAAGGTCAAGTGGCTCCGTCCCGATGCGAAGAGCCAAGTTTCCGTGCAATACGAAAACGGCAAGCCAGTTCGCATCACGAACGTTGTTATCTCCACGCAGCACAGCGCGGACGTGAAGCACAAAGAAATCCGCGACTTCTGCATCAAGGAAGTCATTCAGAAAGTTCTTCCTGGTGAATTGCTCGACAAGAAGACTCAATTTTTGATCAACCCTACCGGTCGTTTCGTCGTCGGTGGTCCTCAAGGTGATACCGGTTTGACCGGCCGTAAGATTATCGTTGATAGCTACGGCGGCATGGGTCGCCACGGTGGTGGCGCGTTCTCCGGCAAAGATCCGTCGAAGGTGGATCGTAGTGCCGCCTACATGGGTCGCTACGTCGCGAAGAATATTGTCGCGGCTGGTCTCGCCACGAAGGCCGAAATCCAATTCGCTTACGCGATTGGTTATCCGGAACCGGTTTCTGTCTGCGTCGATACGTTCGGCACGGGCGTTGTTTCTGATGAAGCAATTGAAAAAGCCGTGCGTGAAGTATTCAGCTTCAAGCCTGCGGCGATCGTGAAGCAATTGAACTTGCTCCGTCCGATCTATTCGAAGACCACGAACTACGGTCACTTCGGCAAGAGCGATTCCGACATCACGTGGGAAAAGACGGATAAAGCAGCTGCGCTCAAGAAGGCGGCCAAGTAACTCTTCTGTGTTCCGGGCAAATTCACACGCGTGAATTTGCCCGGTTCCTTTTCTGCAAAACTTTTAAAATAAATTTATGGCTAAAATTAAACTGTCCCCTCCCCGCTCTAAAGCTGCGGTCAGCGGCAACGGCAATGGTGCTGCAAAACAAGATTTCAAAGTGCGCGATCTTTCTCTCGCGGATTGGGGGCGCAAGACGATCGACGTTTCCGAAAAGGAAATGCCTGGTTTGATGTCGATTCGCAAAAAGTACGCTCCGAGCAAGCCGCTCAAAGGCGTGCGCGTCACCGGTTCTTTGCACATGACGATCGAGACCGCGGTCTTGATTGAAACCCTCGTTGACCTCGGTGCTTCCGTGCGTTGGGCGAGTTGCAATATTTTCTCCACGCAAGATCACGCTGCTGCCGCCATTGCGAAAGCTGGTGTGCCTGTCTTCGCCTGGAAAGGTGAAACGTTGGAAGAATATTGGGACTGCACCCTCGATGCCGTCACGTTCCCCGGACAAAAAGGTCCTCAACTCGTCGTCGATGACGGCGGTGACGTCACGTTGCTCATCCACAAAGGATACGAACTCGAAAACGGCAGCAACTGGGTGAACACCCCGAGCGGTTCGCACGAAGAACAAGTGATCAAGAACTTGTTGAAACGCGTCGCCAAGGAACGTCCCGGTTTCTGGAAAGAAGTCGTCAAAGATTGGCGCGGTGTTTCCGAAGAAACGACTACCGGCGTGCATCGTTTGTATCAGATGCTCGAAGCGGGCAAGCTGCTCGTTCCCGCCATCAACGTGAATGACTCCGTCACCAAGTCGAAGTTCGACAATCTCTACGGTTGCCGCGAATCCTTGGCCGACGGCATCAAGCGCGCAACCGACGTGATGATCGCCGGTAAGGTCGCTTGCGTCTGCGGTTACGGCGATGTGGGTAAAGGTTCCGCGCATTCGTTGCGTGGTTTCGGCGCTCGCGTGGTTGTGACGGAAATCGATCCGATCAATGCGTTGCAAGCGGCGATGGAAGGTTTCGAAGTCAACACCATCGAAAGCACTCTCGGTGTCGCCGACATCTATGTCACCACCACCGGTAACTGCGACATCATCACCTTCGAGCACATGCAGAAGATGAAGGATCAGGCGATCGTCTGTAACATCGGCCATTTCGATAACGAAATCCAAATGGACCGTTTGAATGCAGCGAAAGGCGTGAAGAAGATCAACATCAAGCCGCAGTACGACAAATACGTTTTCCCGAACGGCAACAGCCTGTTCGTTCTCGCGGAAGGTCGTCTCGTGAACCTCGGTTGCGCCACCGGTCATCCGAGCTTCGTCATGTCGAACTCCTTTTCCAACCAGGTCCTCGCGCAAATGGATCTATGGAAGAACAAAGACACTTACAAAGTTGCGGTTTATCGTTTGCCGAAAAAGCTCGACGAAGAAGTTGCTCGCCTCCATCTCGAAAAGATCGGCGTAAAGCTGACCAAACTGACCAAGAAGCAAGCCGATTACCTCGGCGTTTCTGTCGACGGTCCTTACAAGCCAGAGCACTATCGTTATTAATATTGTCAAAATAGTAAGGTAAGTAAAACACTCAACAACTCAACAGGGTTTCCCTGTTGAGTTTTTTTCATTATTTCCCTGAAAAAAATTCGACATTTTTAAGGGAAAAAAATAAAAATTGAATGGTCAACCCGTAACAAAATGTTTTAGAACTTAGTGCTTGTGGGCGCTTTGAAATATCCGATGAAAAACCGTAACGCTTTTACACTGATCGAACTGTTGGTTGTTATTGCAATCATAGCCATCCTCGCAGCGATGCTTTTGCCGGCTCTTGCCAAATCCAAAGAAAGAGCCCTAAGAACCTCTTGCATGAGTAACTTGAAGCAAATGGGAATGGGTATTTCCATGTTCGCGAGTGACAACGAAGGCAAGCTGGACGGTAACGACGGCGGTTATGTCGGAAACAATGCGAATTTTCTGACACCATACGTTCCAACCCTTAAAACGTTCCGCTGCCCGGCAACATTTCGTGGCTTTGGTGGAACCTATCCGGAATACGGTATTCGAAATAACGTGCTGGCTGCGGGCATGTTCAATCAATATTCCGGACGCCAGGACGTTTTAGATCTTATCGTTCGAACGGCGTCACCAAACGGAGCCCAATTCATTAGTCCCAAGTTGCCTGGGCTCAGTTATGAAGAATATGGCTGGTGGAACGCAAACGCCGGCGGCGGTGGTGGTGTTGAACAACGCAAGACGGAGAGCAACGTCCTCACTCACCGCAATGCTCATCCGACAACCACAGCGGAAAATTTCGCTAATTTCATTCCTGGCCCTACCGGCGTGATGTTGTGGCGCGACGGCATCGATACCGTTGGTGGCGCAAATATCAACGACTACCCGGATAGATATTCTCCTCACGGTGCCGACGGCATGAATTTGCTCTTCGCCGATTCTCATGCGGGTTTTATCAAGCGCAAAGGTGGCGATCGCTCGAAACGATATCGTTATGTTTATCTTATTGGTGTGGACGAAGAACCTTATCCGGGCTCTCCGTCATGGCCATCTGAAGCAACCGAAAATTGATCCCATTTCCGACCACTATGAAGTTTTTGAAGTTTACTCTCGTTCTCTTGTTTTCGTTGGCTTTGTTCAATGGCTGCAGTCAAAAGTCGGAGCAAACCTTGATGTCTGATTCTCACGGATATCTCTGTTCCCAATGCAAACTGAAATTCTTTACGGACGAAAACGTTTGGGCTGATGTTTGCCCTGGCTGCAAGGCGGCGGGTCCTACGCTCGTTTCCAAATTGACCTGTCCTAAAGATGGCGCTTCCTGGATTCTGGATTCGGAAAACATGATGTGCCCGAAGTGCAATCAGAAAGTCGAATCGTACGGCCTTCCCAAGTCAACCGATTTGATTGCCTGGGGCGCAACCAAGAAGACCCAGCAAGAAGTCACCAAGTAATCCTGACTTTTCTCCAAGCAACAAACCCATAAAGCGAGAAACCGATTAAAGTTATGACGAAACTAAACACCTGCCGACGGCTGATGTATGCGATTGCATTGTCCGTGGCCTGCTCCCTCTCGAACACATCGACGCAAGCCGCACCATACGCTTGCGATTTGACCAACAACAGCGGCGTTATTTCGTTTCGCCTGAACGAAGACGCTCATAACGTCAAAGTCATCTGGAACGGAGGAGCAAACGTTGTCGACCTCGGCTCCAAAAGCAAAGGGGTGACCACTACTGCAAATCTTGGTGTCACCGGTGTTTATCAGATCGCCGTAACACGCTCCGCTGCCTCCGGCTACGTCCAAAGCAGCTCGAATACGTTCGTGGACGGAAACGGCGTCTACGTAAATAAATTTGAGCAACCTCGCGGTGTCGCGGTGAACAAAAATGCGGCGACCAGTTCTTTCGGCCGAATTTATGTCGCCAACTCCCGCCAGGCGAACGTCAGCACCGACGGGTCAACCAGGACGACCTATCAAGGTATCTACCTGATTAACTCTGACGATACGGTCGCCTTGGACACCGGCGTTAATCCGAGAACTGCAGGACTTGCATTTGGACTTTCCTCCGCCAGCCCGACACGTTTAACGATCGGCAAAGACGACAACCTCCTCTACATGGCAGACTTTTCTGACCCAGCAGGCGGTGTATGGAGAACCGATTTGGACGTGACCACCGGCATCAATGTCCTCGATCACATTGGCGATGTGGCCACCGGAGCAACCAACCACGGCAGCGTCGGGGGTGTATGGGTTGAAGGCGTGGAAGGGAACAATTTGAAAATGTTCACCATCGACGAAGACCTCACTCCTGGTTTTAGCGCCTGGCGTTACGACATCGGCAACGCGGCATTGCCTTATACCGGTCCGAACATTCTGATGGGTTCGACAGCCATCAGCACGGGCGCTCAAGTCGTGGACATCGTCCGTGGCGGTCCGAGCAACTACGTTTATTTCTCCCAGCGGCGCTCTGCTGGAACAGAAGCCAACATTTTTGTCTATACCGCCAGTGGCGTTTTTGTCACCAACTCGCTCCTTGCGAGCCGCGCTTTCACAGGCCTCACCAACAGTGTTGACTTGCTACGCGAAACACTCGCCATGGATATTTCTCCTGACGGAAAAACTTTGGCGTTGTTGCGTGCCAACATCACGCCAACGGTTCGCCTCGTCTCTTTGACCACAAACGGACTGTTCGATCTCTCCACGACCAACGGTTTCGACGTTGGATCAACCAGTTCGAACAACCGCGATATCGCTTATGACGCAGCTGGAAACCTCTACGTCGTTAATACGGCATCTGAATGGTTAAAAATCTTTTCCGCAGGCGGCCCAACTGTCGCCACGACCGGATCAGACGGCACCTTCAATGTCGGTGTTCCTCAAAACCTGGTTACTGTGACCGCGACGACCTCCAAAACTTTGGAAAATTCCGTGACCAATGGCGTCTTCACGTTGAGCCGTAGCGATACGACCAATTCGTTGGTGGTTAACTTCACGCTCACGGGAACTTCTACGAACGGTGTCGACTATGTGACTGTTGCGACGAACGTGACCTTTAACATTGGCCAAAGCACCGCCACCGTCACCATCACGCCGATCAACAACTCGATCGCGCAGCTCACCCGCAGCGTCATCCTTACGATTTCAACCTCCGGAAGCTATTCTGCTGGTATTCCGGGTTCTGCCACGATCTCGATTCTTGATGACGAAACGCCTGAGATTTCCATTTCAGCAAGTCAACCCAAGTTGCTCGAAGGTTATTCCGCCTCCAAAGCCACCTACGATATCGTTCGTAAAGGTCTGATTGCGTCTTCCTTGACTGTCCCAGTGACCTATGCCGGCACGGCGGTTCGCGGAACACATTTCTCCGGCACCAACAGCATTTCGATTGGCGCTGGAGTGCAGACAACAACCCTGACTTTGACTCCTGTGGATGACGAAATTTATCAGGGCGAACGTATCGGTGTCATCAAACTTGGAACGGGTGCCGGATTTGTTCTCGGCTCGGCCAGTTCTTCCTCGGTTGGAATCACCGACGACGAATTCCCTGTCGGTCCCCTTCTCTTCTCGGATACGTTCGGGACCGTCAGCACCGATAGTTCTGCAAACTGGACCGTCAATAGCAACGACGGTTTCGCCGATACCCATGCTCACTTTGGATTCGACTACACAACGCTTTACGTGCCACAGCTCCCGGGGGCCAGTGACACTCGCGCGCTGCGTCTCCAAATTACAAACACTCCAATCAACGCAATTTCCGTCTCCCCAATTGGTTTGTCGTTCACCACAAATGATTATCGCTTGAAGTTTAAAACGTGGATTAACTACAACGGTGTGTTGCCAGACGGCGGTTCAGGTTCTACTTATCACCTGGCTGCAGGTGTTGGTACGACCGGCGATCATGTCAACTGGCCTTCCGGTGGTCTGGACGGTATTTCGTTCACCCTCGATGGTGATGGCGGGACCTACGGCACGACAATCGGCGATGCCAATGCCTATTCCGGTGCCAACCTCCTTCAGGATGACAGCGGCGTCTACGCTGCCGGTACCATCGACAGTCCGCGCCTGACGACGAACAACTTCTACTCCATCTGGGGTGGATTGACGGCTCCGGCAACTCAGTTGGCAAACTATTCTACCCAGTCTGGTACCAGCCATGCCGGTAATATGGGAATGTCCTGGCACACAATCACGCTGAGCAAATCCTCTTCGAACGTCCTTTGGCACATCGACGGGGTATTGATCGCTACGATCCCGATTGAAGTCGCTATGGGCCCGAACGTTTTCATCGGCTATGAAGACCTTTTCGCTGGCGCTTCCGGCAATCCGCCAATGAGCTTCGCCCTCATCGACAACGTCAAAGTTGAAACCTATGTGGCTCCGACGCCGATCGGCCCAACGGTTTATAACACTCAACAATCCGGTGCCAACATCGTGTTGAACTTCGTTGGAGGATTTACCAACGTTGCCACTGACTTCACGGTCGTGGGTTCCTCGACGCTGTCGACCAACAGTGCTTCCTATACTCCAGTGGGCGGCCAAAGTATCACTGGTAGCAACGGTGTGTTCACTGCTGTAATACCAATGTCGGGTGCAGCACAGTTCTATCGCATCAGACAATAAGAGTTGATCTTTTCGAAGAGGCATCCGCGCCTGCGGATGCCTCTTTTTTTGTACGCGTATGACAAAGCGATGGTAAAACCGCTCCCCTCCTTCGAAGGGACTTGGAATTCTCGTGAAGTAAGGGGCCAAACAATTCCATTTTACCTTAAAGGACCACATTCAACCTTCTCGCCACTCAGAGACGTTTTCCCTCGGTAATCTTTTCGTAATCGCTTCGCAACGGTTGAAACATGACCAGAATCCTGATAGGAAAGCCTTTAACGATAACGAAACCGCTTTTTCTCCTCAGGAACGATTTTCCAACTCTCGGAAACCAGGAAAAAAATTTTTGGACGACTTTTTGGCTCTTGGAAACCCGATAAATAATTTTTGGACGGCTTCCCAACGCTTCGAAACCCGAAAATAATCTAAAATTCGATTTTCCAACTCTTGGAAAGTCGAAAATAATCCAAAATCCGGTTTTCCAACTCTTGGAAAGTCGAAAATAATTTGAGATTCGGTTTTCCAACGCTTGGAAACCCGATAAAATTTCAAAATCCGCTTTTCCAAGTCTGGGAAAACCAAAAATAATTCAAAATCTCATTTTCCAACTCTCGGAAAACCGTTCCTGAGTGCAAAAGATCGAATTTCCAACTCTTGGAAAACCGTTTCCAGAGATGAAAAAAGGATTTATGGACGAAATCGGGCACTGATCGCGCTTCATTACGTCCATCTCGCTGGTGAAGAGACAGCTTTTCCCAGTAACGGGTACCCCATCCTCGAGACATCTTTCCTTGACTTTCCCACGGCGATTTTGCTACCAATACGATAGAAGAAAGTAACTCTTTTACTTAAAAACTCACTCCCTGTCCGTTTTATGAAAATTCCTAGCGGTTTACGTGTTCTGTCCATCCTTTTGCTTGGCCTTTGCCCAGGCTTTGCTCAAACCCTTTACACTGAGGACTTTGATTCAGATCATAGTACCAGTTGGAGCTTTTTCCGAGGCGGCGGCACGGATTCGTCCGTGGACTTTTATTTCGATTATGGAACCCAATTGGGCATTCCCGCAGCTCCCCATTCTACCAATGGTGTGACCCGCGGTATGCGTTTCCTGGCGAATCAATCCGCCGGAGTGTTTCAAGGCATTTCAGCCTCCCCAATCGCTCAAGGTTTCACCGGTAACTACCGTCTACGCTTTGACATGTGGTTGAATCACGTCGGTCCATTGACATTAGGTGGCAACGGTTCGACCCAATGTGGTTCGTGGGGTGTTGGTGGGACAGGACAAAGCGTGCAATGGGCTTCCGTAAGCCCGAACGGCGTCATGTTTGCCGCAACCAGTGACGGCGGTTCCACGGACGATTATCGTTGCTATTCCAACAGCGTTCACCTTGCTGAAACGAGCGGTGCCTATGCTGCTAGCTCATCAACGGGCGCCCGTAACAGCACTAATAGTTATTACTCGACGTTCGGAAACGAACCCGCACCCGCCGCGCAACTCACACTTTACTCCGAGCAAACTGGCAACACAGCCGTCGGTGCCCTTGGTTTTAAATGGCGCGACGTTATCGTTGAAAGAATCGGCAACACCGTCACGTGCTATATCGATGGCAAACGTATCGCCACTTCTCAAACGCCAGGATCGTTCTCCACGAATATCTTTTTCGGGCACTTTGATATTAATGCGGGAAGTTCAACGAGCGTAAACGATCTCCTCACCTGCTCTATTTTTGATAACATTACCGTCGAAGTAATCCAGGTGACGAGCGTTTCCGTTGCCGCGACGGCGACGGCCACAGAAGGTTTGGCCGATGGCGCATTTACGATCACCCGCTCTGGTGGTGACACCAATTCTTCGCTGACAGTCCCGTATACGATGTCAGGAACAGCCTCTAACGGAGTTGATTACACAACGCTTCCAGGATCCGTTACCTTCAACGCGGGCGAATTGACCAAAGTGGTTACGGTGCAACCGATCGATGATTTAACCGCAGAATTTGCGGAAAGCGTCATCCTCACACTTCAGAGTTCCAGCAACTACGTGATCGGGGCGCCTTCCGCTGCGACGGTGAACATCGCGGACAACGAAACACCTGAACTTTCCATTACGACTTTGCAGTCCACGGCCTACGAACGCACGCCGAATGACTATTTCACCTTCCAAATTACACGTAAAGGCAGCCTGTCGAACGACGTGACTGCGAATTTGGTTTATACAGGGACTGCGACGAACGGCGTAAACTACTTCGCGAGCTCCTCAGCACAACCTATCGTTGCCGGTTCCAATAGCATGACGTTTAAAACGTTCATTATTGACGATAGTTTTCTCGAAGACACTAATCTCACGGTCGTCGCAACGATTACTTCTGATGCGAGTTATACTATCGGCACCAGCAACTCGGCCACCGGCACCATTATCGACGATGAGCTCGCCCCTGAAACTGTTCTCTTTGCCGATGACTTGACCAGCGACACCAGCACAAACTGGACGACGCTCTTTGGAGCCAACAACGGCCTCGATGACAAACAAGTGCTTTTTGCATTTGATTTGACGACTGATCCTTTGAACAGCGGCATCCCCACTCCGCCCATCGGTGTTAATACGGTCTTGAAATTGAGCGTCAATAAAGACGAACCAACGGCGGGCGGCGCCGCGGGAGTGAACCTCTACCCGATCGGCAAGAATTTCAGCGGGGACTTTGCCCTGCGTTTTGACATGTATCTCCAGCAAAATGTTCCGACAAGCACAACGGAATTTGCGACATTCGGGATTAATCACTCTGGGACCAAAACCAATTGGAATCGCCAAAGCGCAACTAACGTCGCCAATGTGAATAGTCTTCCTAAAGACTCCGACGGTCTTTGGTTTTCAGTGATTTCCGACGCGAGCGCAAGCGCTCCGGGCGATTATGCATTGTTCACCGGTACCAATGCGGCAAGCGCACCGACTTTGATCAAAACGGCCACGGCTGCCGGATTCTCAGCGGTGTTCAAAAATCCTCCGTTTAGTCCTGGCACGTCCGCGAGCGGTGTGCCCGCCAACATTTACGGTTCTGCTGATAAGGTGTGGGTAAACGTAGAAGTAAAAAAAGTGGGCAGTATCGTGACAATGAGCATTAACAAAACACCCATCCTGACGTATACCAACACAACCTCCTATACCAGTGGCAACATCATGCTGGGTTACATGGATCCATACGACTCGATTGGTGCTACGGGCGGCTCGGTTTATTACTCGAACTTGCGCGTCGTCAATCTCAGCACGACTCCGCAAACACCAGTCGTCTCTGGTGTGCAACTGATCAATTCTGGATCCCAAGTCCAGATTACCTTCACCGGCGCTGCCAGTGATTCACCTTCATCTTTCAGCGTTGAAAGTTCCTCAACGTTTTCGGCGTCTGCAGCATCCTATACAACAGAAGGCGGCGCGGTCATCACGGCCACTCCACCTGGCTCTGGCTCGTTTACGGCTGTCGTACCCGTCAGCACGTCGGCGCGGTTTTATTTGATTAAACGTTAATCAATAACGGTTCCTTCCAAGACGACAGGCAGAAATGCCTGTCGTCTTTTTCTTTTACAAACCGCCCAGACCGGGTCAGCAACTTTCCCGGCAACCCTGTTAAGAATCCACACCGATAAGAGAAACGGGGGTCGATTCCATTGCGAAGCCCTTCTCCGCCATGGAAGTTTTATGCTGTAAACCTATCAAGGAGAACACATGAAAAACACGATCATTGCACTTGCTGCCGCCCTCGCCATCGTGGGTTGCAAAGATAATAGCAAAATTAATGAGCCATCCGGTGCGCAGAAGGATGCGATTTCTGATTCGGAGAAGGCTCAAAAAGACACTCTCGATCAACAAAAGAAAGAGATTCAGAAATCTGCTTCCGCGACGAAAAAGAAAATAAGCGACGCTGCCAAAGCAGAAAAAGAACGCGTCGAAGCTCAAGCAGATGCAGCCAAGGCGAATATCAATGCTCAGGAGAAGAAGATTGAAGCGGACGCTAAGGCGGCGAAGGCCGACGCCGAAGCCCAGGCGAAAGCGGCGAAGGCGCAAACGGAAACGACAATCAATGAATCCGCTGGAGCTCAGGCTTCCACTTCGCTTTCTACGCAGGATCAAGCAAGCACGGACGCAGACCGAGCCATTCTAACGCAAATTCGCCAGTCGTTTAGCTCCACCGCACAACCGCAGCCCACAACTGCCAGCGGAACGGCGACATCGGCTTCCTCGATTACCATCACTTCAAAGGATGGAGTCGTAACTTTAAAAGGCACCGTTTCCAGTGAAGCAGAAAAAGCTGATCTCGAGTCTAAGGCCAAAGCTGTCAGTGGCGTCAAATCTGTAGATAATCAACTGACGGTGAAATAAAGAGCCTCAGAGTTCTTTGGAAAACAATGGCCGATCTTCATCAAGATCGGCCATTCCATTGGCTACCTTGTTTCTACTTTGGCAACTTCCATTGCGACAAGACAGACGTCGTCTGCAAACTTCTGCGACGCTGAAAAGCCTTTGATTTCAGCCAGCAACTCATCGAGGAAAATATTTGCAGCCTTACGTGAATTTTTCCTGACCGCTTCCATCAATTGCTCCTGCGTATACAGCGTTTCATCCACTCCCTCCACCTCATAGAGCCCATCGGTATAAAATAAAAACAGGTCGCCCGGAGTCAGTTCACGTTGGGCCGTTGGATACACGGAATCTGCAAAAAGTCCCAGCGCAGGGCTTGATCTCTGCGTTGGGTTTTTCAACAACTCCACCTGTCCCGACTCGGGGTGAATGAGGAAGGGCTTGGGATGGCCCGCATTTGCGTAGGAAATCTGTCTCGTTTCGAGGTCAGCAACCAGGTAGAAAGCGGTTGTGAATAAAGGCGTACCCGTTTGCTGTAAAATCGCCCGCAGATCACTATTCAACCGCATTAATAACAACCCGGGATCATGACCGATAGTGCGCAATTCCTCCACCAACGCCCGCACCATCGCGGTCACCAAGGCCGAGCGGACGCCATGCCCCATGACATCGCAAATGAAGACGCCCGCCTTTGTAGAAGAAATCGGCAATACATTGAAAAAGTCTCCTCCGACTTCGCCGCTTGGTTGGTAACGATGTGAAAATCTCAACAAGCTCTGTTCCAGCGGCACGCCCTTTGGAAACGTCGGATATTGCTGGGGAAGAATGGCCTGTTGAATTTCATGGGCCATTTTCAAATCGTCTTCCAGCATCTCATTCTTTACGCGTAACTCCGCCTGACTGGCAGCCAACTCGCGAGTGGCCTGCCGTTCGCGTTCTTCTGCCTGTTTGCGCGTGGTGATGTCGTGAAATACCCCGAGGACCAGGGTATCCTTGTCCATTTCGATATAGGAATTATAAACTTCAAGGTCTACCACCTTGCCGGAACGAAAGATCACATGACGCTCCAGTTGGCTTTCAATCTTCCGCTGTGTGAAACGTTCCCGATATTTTAAAAGCATTTCCTCAGGATTTTCGTCCCCGGAATAAATCACCGTAAAAGGTTTGCCAATCAATTCTTCCCGTTCAATTCCCACAATTTTGCAAAAGGAGGGATTGACAGCCAAAATGATACCTTGTGCATCGGTCAATCGCATTCCATCCAACGCATTTTCCCAGACCGATCGAAAACGCTTTTCCGAAAAACGCACTTCGTCTTCAGCCCGCTTGCGCGCAGTAATGTCTTCCACCATTCCTTCGAAATAAAGAATGTTGCCCCGCTCGTCGCGCACAGCCCGCGCATTTTCCGAAATCCAAATAACGCTTTTGTCTTTGCGAAAAATCTGCGACTCAAAGTCCGTTACCACTCCCTTGTCCTGCATGACATGAATGAAATCATTGCGCCGGTTAGGATCAACGTAGAGCTGATGTTGGATATCGGTCATCTTGCCAATCATCTCCTGTGTCGAATCGTAACCGTAAATCCGAACGAGCGCAGGATTGGCACTGATGTAGTGTCCGTCGGGAGTCGTCTGAAAAATGCCTTCAACCGAATTTTCGAAAATGCTGCGGAATTTTTCTTCCGCCCTCTGCAAAGCCGTTTTGGTTTGCGTGCGCTCGATTGAGTAAATCAACGCACGGGTAAGCAATTGAGCATCGGCATGGCCCTTCACGAGATAGTCCTGTGCCCCGGCATGGACTGCCTCCAATGCTACGGTTTCGTCATCCAAACCACTCAGGACAATAATCGGAACTTCGGGGAATTTCTTTTGGACGCAATAGAATGTATCGAGTCCACGGCTATCGGGGAGACTGAGATCCAGGAGAACGACATCTATCCCATTTTTTTCCAATCGTTCCAGACCTCCAGCCAATGTATCGATCGGCTCAAGGATAAACTGGGCAGCTCGGGACTTATGCAGCATATGCCGCAAAATGAGTACATCGTCCTCATTGTCTTCGAACAACAGAACCCTGACTTTTTTTGGCTCCATTTTGATGCGTTTCTATCATTCATGTGCCGATGTGGGAAGGCGAAGTTGTACAAAAGTTGACCACGACAAACCTGTAACCCACAACCTCGATGCCACGTCCGCCTTTTCACATCTCACGAAAAGTTAAAAGCAATCTGCTTCGACTTTTTGATCACGCAAGCTCCAAGTGAAAATGTGTTCGCTTCAGGCTTTCATTCCGGCAACCATAAAGGCCGAAAACTGATAAACAGTGCAACCAATCGCGCAGAATTCGTTCTCAGGATGGATCGTAATGATCCGCGCCTTTCTTTTCACTCTCTTCCTGGCAATTGCTGCGAATCTGCAGGCACATCAGACCGGGGAGAGCTTCTTAAATCTCGTTTTCAAGGAAGGAAAAGCGACTGGGCAGTGGGACATCCGCGCGAGCGATCTCGAGTTCGTCGTAGGACTCGATGACAATGACGATGGATCAATCACTCCCGAGGAAATGGTGGCGCATCAAAAAGCGATCGATGCATTTTTGACCAAGCACATCAAAATCACGCTCGACGGAACAGAAACTCCCCTGACAATCCTCGATCACGAATTGGCCGCACAACAAGATGGTTTATACGTTTCGCTTCATTTCTCCCTTCCAGCAACACCTCGAGAACTGCAGATTCATTACAATCTTTTTTTTGATTTAAATCCCGACCACAAAGGATTGTTCCTTTTGGAGTCTGACAATAAAAAACAAACCGCCATTTTTACTCCCACGACGCCGACCCAAACTTTTAAACTGAGCGAGGCAAACGCATTCTCGCACTTCTCACAATTTATTCACGAGGGTATGTGGCATATCTGGCGTGGCTACGATCATATCCTGTTTCTTTTAGCCCTCCTCATTCCCGCGGTGCTACGACGAGAAGCAAGCCAATGGCGCGCCGTATCCACGTTCCGCCCTGCCGTGTTCAGCGTTCTTAAGATCGTCACGGCTTTTACCGTAGCTCATTCGATCACTTTAACCCTAGCAACTTTGAAGATTGTAGAAATTCCTTCGCGCCTGATTGAATCGGTTATCGCCTTCTCGGTCGTTCTCGCGGCACTGAACAACCTCCGTCCATTCTTTCGCGATGGCGCCTGGCTTGTGGCGTTTGCGTTTGGATTGATTCACGGGTTTGGCTTTGCCAATGCCCTGAACGAGCTGGGCTCGACCAGCGCCACTCTAGCCCTGACACTTCTTGGGTTTAATCTCGGAGTTGAAATTGGCCAACTTGCTATTGTCGCTGTTTTTCTTCCGCTGGCATTCTCTTTACGGCGTTCGTTTTTTTACCAGAGAATCACGGTCGGCGTTGGCTCAACCCTGATCATCTTTTGCGCCTCCCTTTGGATGCTGGAACGGATGTTTGACCTCCAATTGATGCCGTTCTGAAAGTTTTCCCGCCATTGGAATGAGAGAAACTCTGGATACGTTTTCCTCACGATCCTGATTATGTTGAATCGTGACTGTCGCGGAGTTGGTCAATGAACCAAGTTTTCTCAACTGGATGGGGATGGCCTGTTGGGGAGTCTGTTTCTTCTGGATGTGGCGGATTTCCAAAAAACAAAACGCTCTCTTAAAGCAACTGCACGATCAAACCAACCGCATCGAAGTCCTTTCCAGAGCTGAACACGACTTGATCAAGGAAGTCCATCCGCGTGTTGAAGAAATCAAAGAGAATCTTGCCGAGGTGTCTGCAAGCGTAAAAGAAAACGGCCCAACGAAATAACCTACTTTGCCAACACTTTCACAAAGCGCCGCACACGTCCTGGATCAACGATCAACGACGCCATATCACATCCCTCTTGATCACCCGCCAAACCCCTTACCACCTCATGAACGTCATAGCCGCTTTTTCTTTGGCATTGCCCAAAGAAAAAGCTCCGCAAAAAGAAAGGCTAGTTGTTTGGAGACCGGGAGAAAAAATCACTTGCTAAAACATATACCTGAAATTCGTGTCTCAACTGAATCGTTCCGGCTTAGTCTTTCCGATTTTCAGGCCGGACCAAACGCGGCCTGGTAATCTTTGATCGCAGCGGCAATTACTTTCGAAGCGTGCGTTCTTCCATACGGACGACGGATGAACGTCGAGCCTTTCTTCATGCCTGGAATAATTTTGTAGGTCTCAAAGTAATGGTGCAGTCGTTCGAGCAAAACGGACGGGAGATCGTCCAGGTCGTTGACTTTGCCCCACACATAATCAGTCTGCAGCACTGCGATGATTTTGTCGTCGGCTTCACCGCCGTCGATCATTTGCAGTCCGCCAATAGGACGCGCACGCACGATGACTTCAGATTTCGTAATCGGTCGTTCGCTGATGATACAAATATCGAGAGGATCACCGTCGCCACATTTCGAATCGGGAGAAAGTTTATGAACGTTCGCCGCGCAAAGGGTGCGCGGAATAAATCCATACAACGCGGGAGGCTGCGAGGAAGTCCGCTGCGGACGATCCACGCGCAGGTAACCGCTGACTTTGTCGACTTCGTATTTAACAAGGTCGAACGGGGTGATTTCGACGAACGCGTTGACGACGTGGGGCACTTCGTCGCCGCTGCTCAACCCATGCCAGGGATGAGGACGGAAGGCATGAAATTCGTTGGAGGGACTGGATTTTGTTGGGAGTTTGGACTTTAGCACGCGGAGTTTTGTTTGAGTTTTACGGCCATGTTGTTCAGGCATTGTCTCGTATTTAACACCGGTTCCCGAAATCGACAACAGAATGTCTACCGGGAGTGTGAGGACTGCAAATTTTAGTCCCCGGCCGGACAAGCAACCATGCGCGGAAACAGGCATCGGGCGGTAGGGAGCGTCACTCCGTGCGCGCCGCGGTAGAATTTAACCGAAACGCGTTGATATCTTTCTGGACGGGCGCGCTGCAAATTTTGCCAATCTTTTGGTTTGTCCTTGTCACGGCGCGCACGGAGTGGCGCGCCCTACCCCGCGGAACCCAGAAAAACTTTTGGACAAGAATGCCCTCGCCATTCATTTTAAGACGCTTCAATGAAAGTTGCGATCATTGGTCTGGGCTACGTTGGCTTGCCGCTTTGCCTGCAATTTGCACGCAGTGGCGCGAAAGTCCTTGGACTGGATACAGATCCCGCCAAGGTCGACGCCATTCATGCGGGACGTAGCTACATTCAACACATTGAAGCCAAGGTCATTCACGAGGCCGTCAAATCGGGAAGCTTTTCCGCTTCGACCGATTTCTCTCAAATCAAGACGGTGCAGGCGGTCATCATTTGTGTTCCCACACCTTTAAGCAAGAATCGCGAACCGGATATCTCTTACATCATTAAAACCGGTGAAGCGATTGCGCCTCATTTGCAACGTGGCGCACTCGTAGTTCTGGAATCGACTACTTATCCCGGAACAACCGACGGTGATCTGCGTGAAGTGTTGGAACGCGTTTCAGGTCTCAAAGCCGGAACGGATTTTCATCTCGCGTTTTCTCCGGAACGGGAAGATCCCGGAAATCCAGACAGCAAAGTGGCCCTGATTCCGAAGGTGATCGGTGGTTTCACTCCAGCCTGTCTGGAAAAAGCCACAGAGCTCTACAGTCGGGCTATTAAAAATATTGTCCCTGTCTCCTCCTGTCGGGCTGCCGAGGCGACCAAGTTGCTCGAGAATATTTTCCGCAGCGTGAACATCGCTTTGGTCAACGAATTGAAGATCGTTTACGCCGCGATGGGCATTGATATCTGGGAAGTGATCCATGCGGCGAAAACGAAACCATTCGGTTTCATGCCATTTTACCCCGGCCCGGGTCTTGGCGGTCATTGCATTCCCATTGATCCCTTTTATCTCACCTGGAAAGCGCGGGAGTTTGATCAACACACCAAATTGATCGAACTGGCGGGGCAGATTAATACCGCGATGCCACAGTATGTCGTGGATCGCGTGAGCGAAGCTTTGAACGCTCGGCAAAAAGCGGTGAAAGGAAGCCGCGTGTTGTTGCTCGGTCTCGCGTACAAGCCGAACGTCGACGACGTCCGCGGTTCGCCGACGTTTGTGCTGATGGATTTATTACGCGCCCGCAACGCGGAGGTGGCGTATCACGATCCGCACGTGCCGATGATCTCCCCTACCCGTTCGCATGCGCATTGGGCGGGAACAAAGTCCGTGGCATGGAACCGTGAAACTATTTCTTCTTTTGACGTGGTGGTAATCGCCACCGCACATAAAGCAGTTAATTACCAGGAACTGGCGGATTGGGCATCGTGCATTGTCGACACGCGGAACGCGATGGCCGAGTGCAACGTGGACCCGAAGAAAATCTGGAAAGCTTAATTACTATTACAATGTCAGCGTACGAAAAATTACAAAACGAACTGAAGTCATCACCGAAAACCTGGCTGGTCACTGGCTGCGCCGGGTTTATCGGGTCCAATCTTCTTGAGAAACTCCTCAAGCTCGATCAGCGCGTGATTGGTCTCGATAATTTTTCCACCGGTTACAACAAGAACCTCGCCGAAGTGCAATCGTTGGTCGCGCCAGAGCAATGGCATCGTTTTCATTTGGTGAAAGGCGACATCTGCGACCTGCAGGCGTGCAAGGCGGCGTGCGAAAATGTTGATCTCGTTTTGCACCAGGCGGCGCTTGGTTCGGTGCCGGCCTCAATGGACAACCCGATTCGCAGTCATCAAAGCAATGTGGATGGATTCCTCAACATGATCACGGCCGCGCGTGATGCGAAGGTGAAACGTTTTGTCTACGCCTCGAGCAGCGCGATTTACGGTGATGATCCTGAATTACCGAAGGTCGAAGAAAAGATTGGCCGTCCGCTGTCACCTTATGCCGCGCACAAGTGGATGAATGAAATTTACGCGGAAGTTTACGCCCGCTGCTTTGCTTTCGAATCGGTTGGATTGCGTTACTTCAATGTGTTCGGTCCACGTCAGGACCCCGACGGGGCCTATGCCGCGGTGATTCCGAAATGGCTGGCGTCGATGATCAAAGCGGAACCGATTTATATCAACGGCGACGGCGAGACGAGCCGCGACTTTTGCTTCATCGACAACGTCGTGCAGGCAAATCTTCTCGCAGCCACGACGCCAACACCTGGCGCGACGAATCGCGCCTACAATGTCGCCGTGGGCGAACGCACAACCTTGAATCAGTTGTTTACCTTCCTGAATGATGGTCTTCGCCAGCGGAATCCAAACCTCGCGGCGCAAAAGCCCGTTTATCGTGAGTTCCGCGTCGGCGACGTCCGCCACTCTCTCGCCTCGATTGAAAAAGCCAAGGCATTCCTTGGTTTTCAGCCGACGCATTCCACCCAGCAGGGATTGGATACGGCGTTTGATTGGTATTTGCGGAATACGTAGAAGAATCAGTAACGAAGAACAAACCCGCTGGGAAACCAAGCGGGTTTTTTGTTGTTTAAGTTTCGTCCTCCCACCATCTCCAGACGGTGGTTACGACATCCCTTTCGTATTTCATCACCCACCAAAGCTTACCCGTCTCATCGTAGATTTCATACAACGGTGGCAACAGCTCACTCAAATGGAGTCGATGATAATGTTTAATCTCTCGTTTGAAATTGCTTTCGTTAACGAGTGCGTTGGTTATAGCGGCCGCCCCGCCTTGTCTTTTGATTTGGAATTTTTTATCCATTTTTTCTAACTCATAAAATCGACCTACCAAGGTCGATATACATGTTAGATTGGAACCAGCGGATTTCCAAAAATTCGCTTCCAGAGTTTTAGCCACCTGGATTCACGAATCTCGCCCTACCCTGTGATATCCCGCGAAGAACGATAATTCTAATTTTTCAGAACCTCATTCCAAACCTGACTCATGGCTTCACCAGCCGAAAAAATCGCCGACTGTTCGTCGACAAGTTGGAAACCGTCATCTTGCCATTGGTTAAGACGACTGATTCGGAAATTGATCCCCAGGTTATGTTCGTCGAGACATCGTTGGCTGCTTCCAACGTGTAAAGACTCGGAGCCTGCCATGTCACCACAACATTCGTGGAGCTGTGACTGATCGCCAGCCTGGGCGGAGTGACTTCAAACGTATCGTGGAGGCCGACGACATACAACGGATCGGGATCGTAGGTCGTTGAATCAAATCGGCGGTTGCCGTCAAAAGGTCCCGCATCAGGCAGGTTCGTCGAGGAATTATCAAAAACCACTTTGCCTTCGCCCACCAAAACGCCGCCACCAACATCGGTCGGAAACGCTGTTTCGATGCGATCTGCCTGCATCAGGTTGGCCAATTGAACACGGTCGATAAAATCGTTGGTGGTCAGTCCCATTTTGGAAAGGTCATAGGAGAACGCAAACAACCCTTCGCTCAGGAATCCCGTCGACTGAAAATTCGTCGGCGCAAAATAATACCAGTCGGTCCAATTATTCGTATTCACCCGCGCGCGAATCATAATTCCTTCCACAGTATTGGAATTACTCCCCGATTCGTAGATCACGAGGTCGTTGCCACTTTTATTCGGCAATCCGCGATTCGACCACGACACTTCGATTCCGTGACGGGTCGTGGTGCCATTATTGCCCTGCGGCAAATTGATCGCCTTCACGCTGCTGGGCACAAGCCCCACCAGTGGCGCGAGAGCGCGCGCCGAATTAAAATCCACATTCGTCGCGGATGGAAAATTAATTTCCGCCGTGGGATTTGTCGCGTAGCCGGAACTGAACACGGCCCCGCCGAGAGTTTGACCCCCGCCAAGCAGAGTTCCCGTATCCGGTGCGTTGAGTTGATTAAAAGTGAAACCGGCGAAGGTGAAAGTGTCGCCCGCCTGCACTGCGGAATCAGCGCAGAAAATCCCGATCGCCGCCAGGAAAGAGAACAGAGTCTTTTTCACGTGTTATAAATGGTTTGCGCGAAAAAGGAGAAAAGACCACTAGCATCATGAGTTTTTCCCCGAACAAGTCAATGAATTAGGGGTCTTAGCAGGGAGGACCTGTGAATCAGCGTGCGAACAAATCCATCTGGGGCGGCGGAGTGAGATTCTTCAATTTCTCGCGCTCCGCCCGGTGACGCGACGGCTGTCGCACTTTTCCTTCGGGAGTGAGTTCAGATTCTTCGAGATTGCGCAGAATTTCTTTCGCGCGTTCCAACACTGGCTTTGGCACACCGGCCAAGCGCGCCACCTGGATGCCATAACTCTTGTCCGTTCCGCCTTCGACAATTTTGCGGAGAAAAACAATCTGATCATTCCATTCGCGCACGGCGACGTTGAAGTTCTTCACGCGCGGAAGACGAGAAGCAAGTTCCGTCAATTCGTGATAATGCGTGGCGAAGAGAGTCTTTGCTCCAACCTGATTGTGTAAAAATTCAACAATACTCCACGCGAGACTCAATCCGTCGAAGGTGCTCGTCCCCCGTCCAATCTCATCCAGGATCACGAGACTTCGATCCGTCGCATTGTTCAGAATGTTGGCCGTCTCGCTCATCTCCACCATGAACGTCGATTGACCGCGCGCCAGATCATCGCTCGCGCCGATGCGGGTAAAAATGCGATCGATCAAGTCGACGCGCGCTTCCGCCGCGGGGATAAAGGACCCCGTGTGCGCCATCAAGGCAAGCAAGGCGACCTGCCGAATGTAAGTGCTTTTACCCGCCATGTTCGGTCCCGTAATCAAGGCCAGTTGCTGCACGGAACTATCGAGAATCGTGTCGTTGGGAACAAAGCGTTCTTCCGTGAGCGCCTGGTCCAACACCGGATGACGACCATCGCGAAGATGCAAGACACCTTTGTCGCTCACGATCGGACGGCAATAGCTATAGAGCCGTGCGGTTTCAGCAAACGCTCCGATCACATCGAGTTGAGCCAGGGCAGATGCGCTCGTTTGGATTTTCGCCAATTCGCCTAACACTTCCTCTCGCACGCGGAGGAACAATTCGTATTCCAATTTTCCACTGCGTTCCTCCGCACCGAGAATCTTCCCTTCCATTTCCTTCAACTCAGGCGTGATAAAACGCTCGCCGTTGGCAATGGTTTGCTTGCGAATGTAATGCGCCGGAACTTTATCCAGGTTGGATTTGGTGATTTCGATGTAGTAACCAAAGACCGAATTGAAACGGATTTTCAGCGACGTAATTCCCGTCCGATCAATTTCATCCTGCTGCAGTTTTGCGATCCAATTCTTTCCATCCGTCATCGCGCGTTTCAATTCGTCGAGGTTCGCATCGAATCCTTCACGAATCATTCCGCCTTCCTTCAAAGCCAGGGGCGGTTCATCGACAATCGCGCGGCCGATCAGTTCCACGAGATGCGGGGCTTCGCTTAACTCGGATTGCAACGACGCGAGCAACGCGGGAACAGTCGGTTTTTCGAAAGCTTCGTTGAGCACGCCACTGGTCCGCACCGCTGCGTGCGCGGCCAGGTCATTCAGAATGCTCTTGAGCGCGGGGATCTGTTCCAGGGCAATTTTCAACGCGAGCAAATCGCGGCCGTTGCCAGAACCCATGCTCAGCCGCCCGATCGTCCGCTCCAGGTCGCGCACTTCCCGCAACTGCAAACGGAATTGTTCCAGCGCATGACTGTTTTCGATCCATAACTGGACCAGTTCCTGTCGTTGCTGGATGGCCGCGACTGAAGACAGCGGCTGCGTCAACCAATCACGTAAACGTCGCGCACCCATCGGTGTGACCGTTCGGTTCAAAACACCATACAATGAAGAATTACGCGGAGCATCGACCTGACGCGGCTCGAGAATCTCCAGATTGTGAAGCGACGTCGCGTCCAGGGTCAGGAAATCGTTCGTCTGATAAAACGACAACCGCGTGAGGTGAGTAATGTCCCGACGCAAATGCTGCGACAAATAATGCAGCACCGCCCCAGCCGCGCCGACCGCAGCCGGATGATTCTTCAAACCAAAACCATCGAGCGAAGCCACCTTGAAATGTTCCCTTACCGTGAAAAGAGATGTTTCCGGCGCAAAAACCCAATCTTCGTAACCATTTGAAATGGCAAGCGACGCCAGCAGGTTTTTCAAACTGCTCTCGGCGGGATAAATAATTTCGGCAGGACGAAGACGTTCCAATTCGGCACGGAGCGCCGGTTCCCCTTCCACCTCGGTCGTTTTGAAGTCGCCGGTCGTCAAATCGACGATGGCGAGACCGAATATTTTTCCACAAACATAAAGTGCCGCCAGGAAATTATTGCGTTCAGCCACCAGCAGCCGTTCATCGAAATGCGTTCCCGGGGAAAGAATTTGCGTGACCTCGCGCTTCACCAACTGCCCCGGTTTGGCTTCCTCCAATTGTTCGCAAATGGCGACTTTCTTCCCGGCTTTTAAAAGTTTTGCGATATACCCGTTGGCGGCGTGAAACGGGATGCCGCACATTGGCACAATACCGCGTTTCGTGAGGGCGACGTTGAGGATTTGCGCACCATTTTGGGCGTCCTCAAAAAACATTTCATAGAAATCACCCAGTCGAAACAGGAGGAGCGCGTCTTTGGGCAGTTCGCTTTTAATTCGGCGATACTGCGCCATCATCGGTGTGAGTTGCGCTTCGGCGGCCATTTGCGGGCAGCAGGTTAGCGAGGAACTTTTCCGAGGTCGAAAAAAATCTCTTCGAGAAAAATTATTTCCAACACTCCTCGAAGAAGCGGACGACATCGTCTCCCCAGACCGTCGCGCCGTGCACGGCAAACATCACCGCTTCCGTGGCCGATTTTCCGAATGCTGGATAAACTTTGGCACCATTGGGTGCAGCCCGACCGGTAATCGTGGGACCAAGCTCTTCGCTGGGACCAAGGCTGAAGTCATTCTTCGCTTGAATCAAAAAAAGCGGTCCCTTCGCGCGTTCCACCGCTTTTCCGAGCAGACTTCGAATCATTTGATTGTCCTTCCAGATCTTCGCGCCCGGGGAAAACGCCACGTATCCACGAACCGGCAATTCTTTTGTCGCCATTAATAGGGTCTGCATAGCTCCCGTGGAATGGCCCAGCATCACAATCTTCTCCTTCTCGACAAACGGTTGTTGCGACAACCAGCGGGTTCCAGCCGAAATGTCTTTTCCCACTAAATCAAAGCCCTCCAAAAAACTCTTATTCGTGGGGGAAATCGTGCCGGGATTATCGAGCAGAACCACAAATTCTCCGAGCGATTTGCCGAGATTATCGTGTCCGGGCCGGTCGGGAATAAAAAGGACGTAGTTATGGCTCGTCGCCCACTTTGCCAATGTTTCAAAGGGATAGAGGCTATCGCCGATGAAATAGGGATCGCGTGTCGCCTGGTTATAGATAATCGCCGGAAATTTTCCTTTTCCCTGGGGTTTATAGACAAAGGCATGAACCATCGTAGAACCGCTCGGGAAGAAGACATTTTCCATCTGCAGGCCGACACGTGGCGTGTCCTCGGCCTGCATCGCGACCGGCACTCCGAGTAAGACCAACATCAGAGCAATGAATCCAAACGGCATAAAGGGCGGGATGCTAGTTTGTAGTGTGACTCCCACAAGTCATTTACCTTCATTTGTCCATGAATTCTTTTGATATTCCTAACATCTTCAACCAGGCACAAAACCTCCCGGAGATGGCAAAAGGAAGCCGCACGCCCCCATGCTCCCTGGTGAGCATTGCCTTTATCGCTGATGCTCGCTATTCTGGAGGCTCATGAAACCGGTCTTTTCGTTGCTCCGCTCCTGTACTCTGGCTACGGTCATCTTATCTTTCCATTCACTCATCCTGGCGGCGGAGAATGAAAAACCAGCCGCCGACAACGCAGCGGCCTCCAGCGAAAGCGCCCAACCGGAATCGACGCAGAAATACGAAGACCTTCCCTCGCTGATCGAGCTCTTGAAAAAGGATTCCGCCAAAGGCGATGCCAAGGCACAGGCGGATTTGGGTGTTAAATATCTCTTCGGCGAAGGTGTTCCCGCCGATACCAAAGAAGCCCTGAAACTTTTTCGCAAGTCAGCCGATCAGAATAATTCCGCCGGACAATACTGGCTCGGCTATGTGGCTTACACGGGCAAAGGCATGGAAAAAAATATTGGCGACGCCCGGAAGTGGTTTGTGAAAGCAGCGGAAGGCGGCAGCATCGGCGCCGATTACCTGCTCGGCATGATGTATCTCAAAGGCGAGGGCTTCGAAAAAAATTATGCGGAAGCCGCAAAGCATTTCAAAAAATCGGCCGACCAGGGGAACGTGCCCAGTTTTTATCAACTCGGTTTTCTTCATTACACGGGCCGCGCAGGCGAAAAAGATGTGAAGCAGGCGTTGGATTATTTCATCAAAGCGGCAGAAAGCGGCGACGCGAAATCCATTTATTGGGTCTGGTACATTTATGACAAAGGCGAAGGCGTGCCGAAGAACGCGGAAGAAGCAGGCAAATGGCTGCAACGCGCCGAAGCGAACGACCTGACCTGTTATCAAATCGGACAGATGATTTATGCCGGCGAAGAAGTGGCGCGAGATCTCGGTGAAGCGTTCAAGTGGTTCAAGAAAGCCGCCGACGCCGGATTCTTCGTGGCGCAATACAAGGTCGGATACATGCTCTGCCGGGGTGAAGGTGTGACAGCCAATTTTGAGGAAGCCGTTAAATACCTGACGAAATCAGCGCAACAAGGCGATCCCAACGCCCAATATTATCTCGGGAAATGTTATTACAAAGGCCAGGGCGTGAAACAAAACTTTGTCGAGGCTTACAAGTGGGGTGTTCTTTCAGCGAACCAGAACGACAAGCTGGGACTGCAATTGCGGGACGCTGTGGTGAAGGTGATGAACGAGAAACAGCTGGCCGAAGGGAAAAAATTGGTTGCTGAAATTACGGCTGCGGCTTCCGCCCCAAAGGAATCTGCTGACAAGACCGGGCAATAGGGCCAAAGCACAAAACTTTCGGCGGAAAGTTCCTTTGGCACTCGCCAAACGGTTTTTACGGACCAGAAATTCCGGAAAATGCTCGCCAAACGCTTTTTCGTGAACGGAATTTCACCAAAGTACGCGCCAAACGGTT
>CBHTTJ010000024.1:0-39249 GCA_966095605.1 uncultured bacterium
TCGATTGATTCCATGCGCCCGCAGGAAAGGTTTCACGGTAAATTCAGCGGAGGATTCATTGCCGCAATCGATGAGAAGGCGATCGGAAGCTTTTGGAGTTTCCACAAATACAGCGTGTCCCCCGCTGAGCGGTAACACATGAATCCGAGTCAGCTGATGTTGTTTCCATTCGTAGCCAAGCCAAACGGTTCCTGAGATCGCTAAAAGAACAATTAACGGCATTTTCCTTTTGGCCCGCCAAAACCAATGGGTGTGGAGGACCAGGAGGAAGAGATAGAACACCACAATGGTCAGCAAGGATGGAGTGGAGACGTAACAGAACGCCGCAGGCCATTTGGCCGACGATTGGCTTAACCACGTAATTGTTTTCATCAACGCCCAACTGCTGTGGTTGAAAATTCCCGCCACAAAAGGACACCAGCAAAACAACATGCTGATTAAACAGCTGATGAGCGTGAGGAATGTTAATGGCACAACCAAGAAGTTGGCTGGCGTACTCACCGGTGTGAACAGATGAAAATAATATGCCGCCAGGGGAATGGAACCAATCCACGCGGCCCAGGAGCTGATCAGGACATCCAGCAAATAGCGGATCGGTGCATCTAAATACTTTCGCCACAGTGGCCGCAGTTCGTCCGGTAGAAATGGATCCCCTGCCATCAACTTGTGACGCAGCTGTTCTGTCATCGGCAACAACAACGCGATGCAAAGCACGACGAAGAACGACAATTGAAATCCTGCCTGGAACAGCTGCTGTGGTTCCCAAAACAAAATGATTATGGCCGCGACGAACAACGAATTAATCAAATCGCTAGGGCGTTTTAAAACCCAACTGCCGATGACAACCGTCATCATGATCGACGCCCGGATCGCCGAAGACGGCCAATCGGTTACGCCGGTGTAAAACCAGATCAACGGTATGACCACCAGGCCACAAACCATTCGCGGCACTCGCAGCAATCGAAGGATTCCCACCAGGATACCTGTCACAATGGCAATGCGAAGTCCATCCACCGCAAAGATGTGATAAGTCCCTGCGCGCATGAACGGCTCCTCTGCTTCATCGGTGAAAACAGCTTTCCAATCGAGGACGAGGGTCCAGAGCAGGTGCGTTGTTTCATCCTCAGGCAAACCGATCGACAACGTTCGTTTGGTCCCAGCGATAAACCGGTCCGACCACGGCAATTTTTTCCCAGTCTCCAGCAGCACCCAATCTTTGGACGACATTGTCTTGAGCTGGAAATAAACGCCGCGTCGTTGCAGGTGAGCACGATAATCAAATAAACCTTCTGCCACCGGACCGCGGGGAATGGACACTACGCCGTTCACCTCAATTGTTTGTCCTTTGAAAAACTCCGGAGGCAACCGTTCCGGCACGGTGACAAAGATTTTGCCATGAGCTGCGTGCCACTCCCCTTTTTTGTAATAACCATTCACCTCCACCTCTGCCACCGATCGCCACGTTTCTTTGTCGTCCCAGACGAACAACTTTTCCTTCGGCGTCGCGAGCAACTGTCCCTGGAGCCTGACAATCTCCGGCTTCTCTCCGAACTCAATCCGCAGATCGTACGGGGAAATAATCTCTCGATGAAACGAGTTGCTGCTCCACCCTGTTAACACGATCAATGGCCAAAGAAACAGCGGCCGCGTTTTTCGGAAAACCAGTGCTGCTCCAAGAAAGGAAATACCTGCCACCAGCAACCATCCGAGGGGCAGATTCACGTATTCTCCGAGAAGAATCCCTGTCACGTAAACCAGCGTGATGTAAACCAAAGGCCGTTTCATCACCAGTATTTACGCCAGCGCCCAAACAACCAGATCATCAACAAACCAACCGCAGCTCCGCACGAATCAATAAAGACGTCGAACACGGCGCTTTCCCGGCTAGGAACGAATGCTTGATGTAGTTCATCCGTTCCTGCGTATAAAGCTGCGAACAACAAAGCAAAGCGCGAACACTCCCAAAACGTCTTTCGATCCAGCAGACGAATGCCCCGCTTCGCGTTCCATAGCAGGACACTCAAAACGGCGTATTCGCTGACATGACCGCATTTGCGAATGAAGAATTGCACCTCTTTGAGCTGCTCATTGGTGAACGAAGGAATCAGCCACTTGAGAAAAGGCCCCAGAAAGCGTGACGTGTGACTCGACGAAAGAAGGCTCGTCGACCCGGCGAAGATAAAAATCATCCAGGTCACCACCAGCAGCCAACTCATTATCGGGCGCAAAAAACGCACGTGGGATGTAAGCAATCAGCGTCGGTGAATTCAATGCGAAAGGCTTCGTGAAATGCGCTATTGTATGCGTATCAGGGTGGTATAGAATGAGTCCAAATCCGTCCATGCGATTCTTTTTCTCTCCATCCAGAGTTGATCCCGTGCGCGGTTACATCGTAGCGCTCCTTTTTATCCTGTTTGCTTTTCCATCCGACGCCGCAACGACCTTGAGCAATGCCACCGTGCGCGTCCCACGAAATATGCGCGTGGGTGTCACCGTCAGTAACGTGGTAACCAGCACGACTGTGATCACAATGGAAACCTATGTCGCGCGCGTCTTGAATCACGAATGGTTTTCAACCTGGGGCAATTATTCCGGCGGAATGAATTCATTGAAGGCCGGCAGTGCCGCGATCCGCTCCTACTCAATCCGCAAGCTGAATAACGTTGCGACAAATACCACGTATGACATTTGCGACACTTCGGCCTGTCAGGTCTATGGCACATCCACTTCTGCCAATGCGAATAATGCCGTCAGCCTCACGACAGGTTTTGTGATCCTCGGATCGGATTTCTCCATTACCAACACGGAATACTCCGCGGAAAATAATTCCAAAGGTCTTACGTGCAGCGACGGTTACACCGCGCCGGCCGCTGGTTGCTTGTTTGATCCCGTCTGCGTTGGCGAAACTCGCAATGGTCATGGACGCGGCATGTGCCAATGGGGTTCCGCGAAGTGGGCGACGGGATTAAAAATGACCTCCAATGGAACGCTCTATCCAACGAATGCAAACTCCGGATTGACCAACGGCTATCCCCAACAGAATTGGGACTGGATCGTTCTCCATTACTATCCCGGGCACACGCTTTGGCAAGGCACACCGCTCGTGGAAGGCGACGACGTTATCGCTTCTCGCACCATCCAAGTGCGCATGAATGCCGACGGCAGTATCAGCAACGCCACCGGAAAAGGAATGAGCGCTCCATTTGTCGCAACCAAAGCGGCCAACAGCACGGGCGTCATTATGACGAACAGTTCGAACTACATCGTCGTGACCAACGACGGTTTTTCTTTTACGTGGTACAAAGTTCAATGGAGCGACGGGACTATCGGTTGGTCGCCGGAAAATTGGCTCGAACGCGATATTCCGGTCCCTCTCGCACCGTATAATTTAACGGCCACCGCCGTCTCCACCACGCAGATCAATCTTTCCTGGAGCGACACGAATGTCACGGAGCTGGGATTTGAAATTCAACGCAGCCCTCTAACCAACGGCAATTGGTCGACCCTGGTCGACGTCTCCAACGTCACGACCTACGCCGATATAAACCTTTCGCCGGGAACAAAATATTTCTATCGGATTCGCGCCTATAATCTCGCGGGCAACTCTTCTTTTTCGAACAATACGAATGCGACCACTTTCGGCATTCCGCCCACGCTTACTCCTGTCTCAAATAAAACGGTGGTTGAAGGCACGTTGCTGACGTTTACGAATTCAGCGACGGCGCCGGATTTTGATCAACCGCTCAACGATTTCGAGGCCTACGCCGCCGATACCCAGGTGATGTTTCGTCCGCCGAATTTTTCCGGAAGCACCGGCAGTTACATCGATTCCGCAGGCGCGAATACGGCGGCAACGACGACGAATTTCCCCGCGGGAACGAATCTCGAAACACAAGTCCTGGGATTGGCGTGGAGTTTTACCAATACGGCCAACACCTGGCTGCGACTCACCACCGGCGGCGCGGCGAACATGCCGAATCCCGTCATCGATTTTACGAAAAAACTGAAGTTCGATATTTACACCGACCGCGCCTTGAAGGTGGCGCTTGGTTGTCGTGAAACCACCAATGCCGCCGGCACAACGCTTGGTTCCGACGGCGGTGTGACTGGCAACATCGAGTGGGTCGGGGCAACAAATAAAATCGGAACCGGTCCGGCTTCACTGACCACCGTCACTGCGGCAAGCTGGCAAACGATTTCGTTTAACATCCCGAATGATCTTAAATTTGGTTTCACCGGGAACGGGGTTCTCTCCACCGCGTCCGGGTTGGGCGTCATGGAACATCTCGCGTTCAGCCCTGCGGCGGGGACCGGTGCTTATAATGTTTATCTCGACAATTTCATCATCGGCACGCCGAAAACACTGACCTATTCGCTGGATCCCGGTTTTCCCACGGGGGCGAGTATTAATTCGAGCAATGGCGTCTTCACCTGGACGCCGACCGAAGCGCAAGGTCCGGGAACCTATAGCATCACGATTCGTGTGACCGATAATTCAGCGCCTCCGTTGAGCGCGACCAACACGTTTACCGTCACCGTGACCGAAACCAACGCCGCGCCCATTCTCACGACCATTCCGAATTACAGCGTTCACGCCGGGAGCCTGCTAAACTTCACCAATTCCGCGAGCGACAGCGATGTTCCGACGAACACTCTTGTTTTTAGTTTAACCAACTCTCCTGTCGGCGCCTCGATCAATTCGAGCAGTGGCATTTTTAGTTGGACACCTTCCGACGCTTTCGCGAACACGACGAACAGCGTCACTGTAAAAGTAACCGACAACGGCACACCGCCATTGAGCAATGCCAAAAGTTTTAACGTCACCGTGCTCCCGCGCCCGATGTTGCAAAGCATTTCCGTCAATGGCGGAAATTTCACGTTCAACTGGAGCGCCATTAGCGGAAAGAAATACCGCGTGCAGTACAAAACCGATCTCAACGACGTAAACTGGACCGACCTGATGGATATCACCGCGAACAGTTCTTCCGCGACGTTCTCTGAAACCGCCGGCCCCGCCCAACGGTTTTATCGATTGATTGATTTGGATTAAACGGCGGACCCGAGGCAGGGCGCGATCTCCGAGCGCGCCGCGGCAGAAACAGGCCTTATGTGGGGAGAAAATTGCAAGGGCCGTCTTAAGAGCAAATGAGTCTGATTGGGATTCGTTCTACCGCGGTGCGTACGGAGTGCGACGCCTTCCCGGCCGCGATTAGTTTCGATCACCTTCGCACTTGCGGAAACGCGTCGAACCTTTTTTCATCGGGACATGTTCCCGTACATCACCAGCGCAAAAGAAAAACAATGGCAACCTGGACCTTACGAAGGCGTTGAGCTCCTTGTTCTGCGAAAAGACGAAACAACCGGCGGCGTCACCGTGCTGCGAAAGTTCAAAGCCGGCGTGACCATTCCCGCGCACACTCATCCAGCCGCCAACGAATCGGTTTATATTCTTTCCGGCGAATGGGTGGAAGAAGGCGTGAGCCACACCACCGGTTCGTATTTCTTCGTTCCCAAAGGCCAGAAACACGGCCCCCACTTCGCCAAGACAGAAGTCATCAGCCTCACGAGCTTTGATGGACCGTTGACGATTAGTTGATAAATTTTTTCGGTATGGAAATTCCTCCCCCGCTTCCGCCGCAAAGTCCTCTGCCTCCGCCGTTGCCTGGACTTCCGTCACGCAGTTTGGCGTCCGCCGAACAGGCAGCTCAGGCGAGTCTTTTCGCGCCAGTCATGGGCATCGTTGTCAATCTCTTCGTCACGCCGCAACTTCGCGGGCAACGCATTCCAATGTTAATTACTTCCTCTGTTGGAATGCTATTGATCCTTGCAGGTTTTGGGTTTGGCGTGTTTGCACTAGTCCGGGCGCGTGGACAACAGGTCAAATTTCGCTTAAAGGCCATAATCGGGATCTGCTTGAGCAGCATTCTTATTTTCCTCGGCCTGCTTTCGATTCCGGGGCTCATAAAAGCAAAACAAAGGGCGCAGCAATTGTCGACGCTCTCGGGAGCGCGGCAGGGCTTTGTCACAAAAATTATTCGGAAAAAGCGCGAATCTTTTGCTCCGCCCACACCCCCGGAAGAAATTTTCAAGCTCGTCAATTACCGAGGTCCTCTTGGCGAAATGCCGGCATATCTCAGTCCCTCACCCGGCGACGGTAAAAAGCATCCTGCCATCATTTGGCTAGTAGGCGGGTTTGCGAATTCGATTAATGAGATTGCATGGGAAAGGGGGCCAGCAAAAAACGACCAATCCGGCAGCGCATTTCGCGAAGCAGGAATTATCATGATGTATCCTTCGCTCCGCGGCGGAAACGAGAACCCGGGTTCCGTGGAAAACTTTTACGGTGAAGTCGACGATGTTCTCGCCGCACGGGATTTCCTGGCGCAACAGGATTACGTCGATCCCGACAGAATCTATTTAGGTGGCCACAGCACCGGCGGGACCCTCGTCCTGTTGATTGCTGAATCTTCCGATAAATTCCGCGCGGTATTCTCCTTTGGCCCTGTCCGGACACCTGCCGACTACGGAGAGGACGTGCTCTTTTTCGATACCAGCAATAAGAAAGAATTCCTCTTGCGAGCGCCTGTTGTCTGGCTCTCCTCCATCCACACGGCCACGTTTGCTCTGGAAGGAACCGAAGAACCGTCCAATCTGGACGCCCTGGATCGTCTCAGCGCCGCGTCACAAAATGATTTAGTCCATTTTTATCACGCGAAAGGCTACAACCATTTCAGCACCCTTCAACCCATTACGCGGCTTATGGCAACGAAGATTCTCGCGGACAATGCTGCCGGCCCATCGAACATTACGTTTTCGGAAACGGAGTTGAGTCGGAAATAAAACGAAATCCACCGGGTCGCTGACTGCAAAGAGATTTCGCAATGCTTCCCCGGAGATTCCAGATTTCATTTCCCCCTTCCGTTTTTCCATTTGCTGTATACAACTTTCGTGACCTCGGGCGGGACGGCTTCGGACTCTCTCGGGAATTAAAACAACAAAACAACTCAAGCAATCATTCATGAAAAAGGCATCTCCACGCGCCAAAACCAATCGCGGTAAAAGTTTTCTTCGCAAAGCACGCCATGTCCTGCCGCGTCTGCGGGCCATCGACAAAGAAATTCGCTCGGGAAGCTATCCCAATGCCCAAACACTCGCGCCAAAGTTCAATCGCAGTCCCGATTCCATTCAGGACGACATCGATTGCATGCGGATCGGTTACGGGATGCCGTTTGAATATGACGCGAAGGAGCACGGCTATTTTTACCCGGAAGGAATCGATGACATGCCGGACACCTTGACCGTCCAATTCAGCGAAAGTGAACTGCGCGTTGCGTTGCTCGGCGCGATGTCGCTCCTGGCCTGCGGCGATACCGGCCTTGGACAAAAAGCGTTGCAGCTCTACGAAAAACTGACGTCGCTTCTTTCCATCGAAGGACTTCCCGACATGGAAGAACTCGAAGATGAAGAATATCCGATCTCGTTCGGTTGGAGCAGCAAACCGATCTACAACAAGAAAGTGATGAAACGAGTCATCGCCATGTCGACGCATCGGCAGCAATTCGAAATGTTTTACGCCACCAAAGGCGAAGAACCCACGTGGCGCACGGTTGATCCCTATTATTTCTGTCTCATCAACGATACGTGGTATCTCATCGCCTATTGTCATTGGCGAAAAGAAGTCCGCACCTTCAGCGCCTGTCGGATTCGGAATGTCAAAGGACCCGGCGTAAAAATCAAAGTGCCGGAGAAGTTTAGTCTGCGCAAATATTTGAAAGGCGCCTTTGGTGTGATTTCCGGAAAGGAGAATTTTGAAATCGTCGTGCGTTTCGACAAAGACGTGGCTTATCTCATCAAAGAACGCGTCTGGGCAGGCCAGAAGAAACAGGTGAAAAACCCGGACGGCACCATCGACCTGCATGTGAAGTTAAAACATCTGGCGGAGTTTCATCGGTGGCTGATGAATTACGCCGGGACCTGTGAAGTGTTAGGCCCGACGCAACTGCGGAAGATGGTCGCCGACGCCGGTCTGGCGGCACATCTGCGGAATAAGACGGGTAATCCATCCGAGGGTTCGATTCCCCCAACGACAACGTCTTGATAGAATCCCAAAGGGATTCCGTCCCAAAGCCCAGGGTTGGACGCAGTCCTACCCTTGGGTGATTGGAATAAAGTAGTTTCAACCGCAAAGCGGCTGCGATCCATACTTGAGTCAATATTTTAGGATTTCACGTTAAGCAGCGACATTACGAAGGTCGCTTTATCGTGCAACCTACGAGCAGCTATGAAAGCAATTGAAACTGGTGTCTCCCGTTGAGTCGTATAATGCTGTTTGAACCATGTTCCTCTATTGGATTACAACCCGTGATCACCACGAAGACTGTTTTGTCGTATCTGATTCAAGCAAACATGCACGGTTTTTTTTCGAATCCTCTGAAGGATATAATCCTGGTGATTCAAAGGCCACACGTGTTGAACAGATTCGTGTTTCCGAATCACCTGAAGAAGGATACCCGTCTAAAGAACTACTTAGCAGGTTAGGATATAAGATAATTTCTGAGGATAAGCCGATTATTTACGCGAAGGATGGTCGAACTTTTCTATGTGGATGCGCCAATTATTCAGCAATGATGAATAACCTGCAATTGCGATCCGGAGTTTACTGCATCCGCTGCGCAGGATCGAACTATATAAAACTTGGCCAAACTCGCGACCTACATATGCGAGTGAAAAAATTACAAACTGGGTGTCCATACCGGTTAATTGTGGACTTCTTTATCCCTTATGAACAGAGCTCATCCTTAGAACAGAAACTTCATAAGGAACTTGCGAAATTTCGCACGCAGTTCGAATGGTTTGACGTTCCTGAAGAAAACCGTACTGCGTTTTATGCAAAAGCGAGAAAGCTTGCGGTCACCAAACTTAAAACTGGATTTCATGAATACATAATATGGAGTCCCTGAAAAATTGGTAAATTGATCTTTGCATGGTCAACTTGATCCGCATTGGTTCCCAAAAGAATGCCCAGAGGTCGTTCTCCTTTCTATTGGATCATCGGCGTCGTCATTTTGTTCCCAACCAGTGATTTCCTGGAACAATTCCCCGCCCAAAGAACTCCAACGAGGCCCGAAGCCTCCCAAAATCGTCAGAAGTTTTTCTAAAGGCATCCGGAGCCTTCGGAAACCGTCAGAAGTTTTTCTGACGACGTCCGGAGCCTCCGGAAACCGTCGGAAGTTTTTCTGACGATGCTCAAAGCGCTCAAAATGAGGGTCTTGCGAGAAAATCGACAATTTTTCGCGATCTTTTGCGAATTTAGCCCCAAAAAGAAGAAGTTTAGG
Organism: uncultured bacterium; assembly: GCA_966095605.1. GTDB lineage: Bacteria > Verrucomicrobiota > Verrucomicrobiia > Limisphaerales > JACDHS01 > CBHWET01. The sequence goes on from CBHTTJ010000024.1 coordinate 9,336, forward strand.
GCAAAGCGGCAGCTTTGCCCCACCAGTTCCAACAACCGGTGGGGCAGCGCTGCCGCGCTGCCCTGACTTTTTCCCCGACGCATCGCAACCGGGGGAGGAAAATTAGCTCAACACGAATAAAACGATGAATGTTCTCGTGGATCGTTTTAAGACCGAAATTTTTAAAAATATCCGGAAAATTTCTTTCGAATATCCGGAACTATTTCCTTGAAACTCGCCGCTTGCCTGCAAACAGAGGCTGAAACCCACGAAAAATTTTTTCAACTTTCGGAAGGCCTGCCGCCATTTCCTCCCTACCCCCCCTGCTAGGCTTTTTCACGTTCAAATGAACGCGAGTCGTTCACGAGAACACACGAAGATCGGATGAACGTAGAAACCTCATCCAGCGGCGGGTCTGACAGACGAAACGTTTGTGACCGACAGCGGCTTTGCTCCGTGCGCGTTGCACGCTGGTTCAACGTTGAAAGTTTAAAGTTCAAAGTTGAATTGGCCAGCAGCGCAAACATCTGGGGATTGAAGACAGAAATCGGAAGTCGCCGGATGAGAATCAGTCAAAGAGAAAGGAAATAGTATGCAACAACCTGTACCTAAAAACATAAACGGTGCCATCACCATGGTTGAAAAATTGGTGGATGGCGTGAACGCAAATCCCACGCTCAACGTGGTGCACAACACGAAACCGGTCCTGTTGGCGAAACGCCAGGAGGCGGTCAACGCACGCAATAACTACGAACTCAGCAAACAGTCCTTGCGCATCGTCCGCGATTCGCTGGAGCAGTGGCGCTTGAAGTCGCGTGCAATGATCATGCTCGGTCGCGATATTCTCAAACCGGATCTCGGTAATGATTTTAACGTGAACTGGACGTCGCTTGGTTTCGACGGCTCGTTGGAAACAGCGGAAACCATTGATGCACTCGTGCTGCAAACGGAAGCGTTCGAGACGTTCTTCACGGCGAATCCAACGTTGGAAGTAGCCGCGAAAGACATCACGGCAGAGAAAGCGCAAGAATTGCACGATGCGTTGGTCTCGGGACGCCAGGCGCTCAGCGACAAGGAGACCGAAGTGTCGCAATTGTTGGCGGCGCGCGACGCGAAGTTCGAGGAACTGCGCAAACGCATCCGCTTCACGATTGACGAACTCAGCGGTTTGCTGGATCCGCTCGATCTGCGTTGGAAATCGTTCGGCCTGAATATTCCCGACGCCGAAGAAACTCCCGACGTGCCGATCGGCCTGTCCGCAATCCTTGTGGGACCGAATGCCGCCGCGATGAAATGGGGAGCGTCGGCCCGCGCGGAGTATTACCGCGTTTGGATGAAAATCCACGGCAGCGATGCGGAACCAACGCCGATGGGTTCGCCTGCGGACCTCGACTTCACACTCGAGAATCTCCCGGCGAATTCGACGGTGGACGTCGCGGTGTCCGCGGTGAACAACGGTGGCGAGTCGGCGTTGTCAGAGTTCGTCTCGGTAATGACGCACTAAGCAAACCAGTTGCCTAAACACAAAAAAACCCGTCTTCGGTTGCGAAACCGGAGGCGGGTTTGGTTTTTTAAGACGGGTGACCTCAGGCTAGCTTACTAAATTTCATTGAATTCCAGCCGGTGGTTTTACAGTCTACCCCAACATGAACCGCTCATTTTCACGCCGGGATTTTCTCGGCACTTCGGCGCTCGCGCTGGCCGGCGCTTCCTTGAGTCTTTACGCCAAGGACACCGCTCCCGAACCGATCATTGATATTCATCAGCACCTCGATTACGGCGGTAAACGGGACAAGGACTGGAATCAAATCGATGCGGCGCGAAATAATGAACAGTTCATTGCGCACCAGGCGAACATGGGGGTGACGAAAACTATTTTACTCCCGGCCGGCCGAATCGTGAAACGGGATTCGACTCATAACGGACAATCGAACGGTCTGGAAGGCACGGTGACAACCAATGAGACGCACTACCGTTTGGCGAAAGAATTTCCGGATAAATTTGTTTTCGGCGCCAATGAGGTCGCCGATTTGCCGGAAGCGCCGGAAGTAATCGAAAAATATTTGAAACTCGGCGCGGTTTGTATCGGCGAACAGAAGTTCGGCGTGGAATGTGATTCACCGGAAATGCAGAAGCTTTACAAACTGGCGGAGGCGTACAACGTGCCGATTCTCATGCATTGGCAGCACAAGATGTACAACTACGGATTCGAACGTTTTTACAAAATGCTCGAGAAATATCCGAAGGTGACTTTCATCGGCCACGCGCAGACCTGGTGGGCGAACATCGATAAAGATCACAAGAACCAGGCGGAACTGTATCCGCGTACAAAAGTGACGCCAGGCGGTATGACCGATCGTTACTTGAGCGATTATCCAAATATGTGGGGCGATATGTCGGCAGGTTCCGGACATGGCGCGATCACCCGGGACGAAGATCATTATCGTGAATTTATCAAACGGCATCAGGACAAACTGATGTTCGGCAGCGATTGCAATGACACGATCGGCAAAGGGGACGGTTGCATCGGAGCGGCGACCATTGCGTCAATTCGCAAGCTGGCGTCGAAGGAAGTGCAGCGAAAGGTTCTCTACGAAAACGCGAAGAAAGTTTTCCGCATTTAGAACCGTTTTCGTAAAACAGGTTCGGTTTCAGGATTTTAAGGGAAAACCTGACACTACTAACAGCGCTCTCCCGATTGAAGCAGCTCTACCTGTCGCGTATAACTGTTAACGTTGTTTGGGGGGATAAGACCGGCGGCCCCGAGTGATTGGTTGCACTTGGGGCCGCTTTCTTTTTGTCCTGAAGGGTTTTTCAAAAACAACGTCCCCTGCCCTTACCCTGTTACCCTTAATTTCGGTTTCATAAGTCGTTCCTCGGAAGGGCGAGTTCCACGAGTCCCTGGCTAATCGCGGAAAAGCGGGCTCACAGGAGCTCGTCCTTCCGAAACAACTTATGAAGCCAGTTCTAAGCCGGAACGATTCAGTTGAGACACGAATTTCACGAATTTTCACGAATTAAAAACGAGCTTTCGTTGCTTTTAACCCTGACAATTGCTCGTACCATTTGGTGCGCATAAGGAAGAAACTCGCACCTTCTTCTTGTTCCGAAAAATTCGTGTTAATTCGTGAAATTCGTGTCTCACCTTCTGCATCGTTCCGGCTAAGCTGTAGGAATTCCGTCTTGTGGAACCAAATGCCGCTGTTGCCGTTTAGGGGCTTCTCCGCGCGGTAGAAGGCGCCGGGCGGCGCTTTCGGGCGACAAGTGCGGTTGGAGGAATCCTGGGGCGTCATGGCGCCCTCCCCGTTGGTAATCACGCCAGAGAACTTCGGCTACCTCGCGCTTGTCCTGACCGGCCGTTGAGGTGAGGTATTCGAACAAAGATTCGGCCAGAGTCGCGAGCGCGATTCCGTGTCGACGACCGATCTTTCCGAAAAGCCATTCGCTCCAATCCATGAAGGCGTGAAATGCGGATGCTTTTTCTTTCCAAATTAAAGGTGTGCTTTCGACGAAGTTGCCGCTGTTCGCGATGAGATCCCAGAAGCGGGCGAAGCGGCGCATTTTTTGCATCGACGGAAAGTCGATGAGTTTGTTCTGAAGAATTTCGTAAGGAGGCAGGCCGTTGTAGACCATTTGCCACGCGGCATCGTGACGAACAATCGGAGTGCCGCGCAAACGTTTGAGAATGCCGACCTGGATTTCCTGCGGACGCAAGGCGACGAGTCGATCGAATCCGCGCGCGAAACTTTCGATGGTTTCGCCGGGAAGCCCGACGATCAGGTCAGCGTGAATGTGGACGCCGGTTTGTTCGCGGAGAAATTTAAAATTATCAGCAAGGCGATCGTAGTTTTGTCGACGGCTGATATTTTTCGAAGTTTCGTCGTCGAACGTCTGGATACCCACTTCAAACTGCAAAGCGCCCGGCGGAAATTTGGCGATGATTTCGCGCAACGCCTCGGGCAAACGGTCCGGAATCATTTCGAAATGAACGAACAGCCCAGGCTGATAACGCTGCAGGAAAAATTCGAGGATGGCTTTGCTGGTATTGAGGTTCAGGTTGAACGTGCGGTCCACGAACTTGAATTGCGTGACGCCCCGGGCGAGAAGTTTTTCCATTTCGGCCAGGAGCGGCTCGAGAGGAACCTGGCGCACAGGAATGTCGAGGGACGAAAGACAAAATTCGCAGGTAAAAGGACAGCCGCGCGACGCCTCCACGTAAATCACGCGATGCGCGACGTCGTCGTCGGTGTAAAGGTCATACGGGAGCGTGAGATTTTCGAGCAGCGGCAATTCTGCGGGAATAATTTTTGTCGCCGGTTTTTCCCCTCGCGTCAATTGCCGGCAGACTTCGGCGAACTTTAAATCTGCTTCGCCGGTAATGGTGTAATCGGCGAGGCGAATGATTTCCTGTTTATCAACTTCAAAACTCACCTCCGGGCCGCCGAGAATAATAATGAGATCAGGTCGGATGCGTTTGAGAGCGATGACGACTTCTGTGGTTTCAACGACGTTCCAGATGTAAACGCCGAGGCCGAGGATCTTTGGATTTTGCGCGAGGAGAATTTCGGCGATGTCGAGCGGGCGTTGATTAATGTCGAATTCCAGCAGAGCCGCCTTCGGTTTTAATTCTCCAAGATTGGCCAAAAGATAGCGCAAGCCAAACGAGGCATGAATGTATTTGGCGTTGAGTGTTGCTAAAACGATTTCGGCCATGTCGGCAAAATGTATCGCATCGCGGGCCGCGAGAAAAGCCGCAGAAAAACTCTACAGCTCGCGCATTTGCACGGCTTTGACGGCATGTCCGTCGACATCAATCGAGCTGATCACGACGACCGTGTTTCCCTTTTTCAATAAGCCGTCAGCCAGAAGCTTCTCGACGGTGAGGGAAATAGTCCGTTCGCGATTTGTCTGATCGAATGGAACGACGACGGGCCGGACTCCCCAATTCAACGTGAGAGCGGATGCCAATTCCTGGGAACCGCATACAGCAAAAATCGGAGAATATCGCGGACGCATCCACGCTGCGTATCGGGCGGAACGGCCGGTGATGGTGAAAACGAGAATGGCATCGGCCCGGAGTTGATCGGCCATGACAACAGCACTCTTGACCATCTTTTGCCGCGGATTGCTCAACTCCGCGTGCTCCTGGAAATTGGCGCCGCCGCTGTGCTCAATGCGTTGGGAAATTTTGTCGAAAACTTCAATGCATTTGAGCGGGTATTTGCCCACGGTGGTTTCGCCGCTGAGCATGATGGCGTCGGCTTGCTCGTAGACGGCATTGGCGACGTCCGTAATTTCCGCGCGAGTCGGCATCGGATTCTGAATCATGCTTTCCAACATGTGCGTGGCGATGATAACGGGCCTGCCAAGGCGCAGGCACATTTTAACGGCACGGCGTTGGGCGATTGGAAGTTCTTCGTAAGGAATTTCGATCCCGAGATCACCGCGTGCGACCATGATTCCGTCGGATTCTTCGATAATCTCTTTAAGATTCTGCACCGCTTGCTGGTCCTCAAGTTTAGCGATGATCAGAGGTCGTCGTTTCGCAGTTTCAACGATGGCTTTGAGCTGACGAATATCTTTCGCTTCGCGGGTGAAGGATAACGCGATGAAATCAACATTGAGTTCCAAACCGAGTGCAACGTCCTGAAGATCTTTAGCGGTCAACGCCGGCAAACTCACTTTAACACCCGGCAAATTGATATGACGACGGCTGCCGAGTTTCCCTGGAGTTAATACTTCGCACTCGATTTTGTTCGCAAATTTTTTCAACACTTTCATTTCGATTGCGCCGTTATCGAGCAAAACAACGTCGCCAACATTGATGTCATTGACGAGGTTGTCGTAATTCACGTCGACCGAGCGTTCTTCCTCATCTTTTTCTCCGCGGACAGTGAAGGTAAATTTCTCGCCGGGTTTCAAATCGAGTGCGGTCGCCAGATCACCCGTGCGAATTGCGGGGCCCTGCGTATCCATCAGAATGCCGACCGAGACATTGCGCTTTGCCGCAATGGCACGGAGGTCTTTTACAACACGGCGCACCCATTCATGCGGGGCGTGGGACATGTTCAGGCGGGCGAGGTTCATGCCGCGTTCGATCAGCTTTTCCAACATTTCCGGCGAATCAGTGGCAGGACCGAGAGTGGCAATAATTTTTGTTTTTCGCATGTCGCGCGCGCAGATTAAGAAAGCGACCGGCAACACAAAAGCCAATTTTTGGCGAACAAAAACCATAAATCGCACTTGAATTTGCAGAAAAGCGGCCCGTATAGTTTGCCTCAACAAAGATTTTTTATGGCTGATATTGCAAACAAGTATCCAGAAAACGTCCCCGGAAAATTCTACGTAGACAATCAATGCATCGATTGCGACCTCTGCCGCGAAACGGCGCCGAGCAATTTCACACGCAACGATGACGGTGGTTATTCCTACGTTTACAAACAACCGGCTTCTCCAGATGAAGAAACCCAGTGTAAAGAAGCTATGGAAGGTTGCCCCGTTGAAGCCATCGGCAACAACGGCGATGCCGCCGCTTAATTAGTTTTGCGTTCAATCAGCCCGCAGGTTTACACCTGCGGGTTTTTTATTTTAACAGCAATGTCTCCGAAAACAAAAAGCCCGCTCTTGCGAGCGGGCTTTCAACAAACACTTCGTACAACAAATCTTAGCTGGCCGCAGCTTCAGACTTTTCGGCAGCTTCCTTCTTCTTGCGGCCACCGGTTTTCTTGGCCTTCTTTTCAGCAGGAGCAGCAGCTTCTTCGGCTTTCGCTTCAGGAGCTTCGGTCTTCGCTGGAGCCGGAGCGGCAGCGGTGATGTCCACCCACTCCAGAACCGCCAATTCAGCGGAGTCGCCTTGACGGCCACTGCCTACGCGAATGATGCGGGTGTAACCACCACGGCGGTCTTTGAAGGTCGGAGCAATTTCATCAAACAAAATGTGCACGACATCTTCACTCTTGCGCCATTGCTCACGGGCTTCTTTGCTCGCGTGCTGGCTGCGGGTATTTTGGTGCAAACGTGCAGAAGCCAAACGGCGATCATGCAATGTTCCACTTTTGCCAAGCGTAACCATCTTTTCTGCAACGGAACGAGCGGCCTTTGCTTTGGAAATCGTGGTTGTGACGCGCTTATGTTTGATAAGGCTGCAAACCAGATTCGCCAGCATCGCATTACGATGCTCACTGGTACGGCCCAATTTTGCGGTTCTTTTAAGGTGTCGCATATACTAACAGATTAAGCTTTGACTTCGTCTTTGGGTCCTTCGAGCAACGTGGCATCGATATTCATGCCAAGGCTCAGGCCAAGAGCGGAAAGTTTTTCTTTGATTTCGTTGAGCGATTTCTTGCCGAAATTGCGGTACTTGAGCATTTCCTGTTCGGTCTTCATCGCCAATTGACCAACGGTCGTGATGTTCGCGTTGTTCAAGCAATTGGCAGCGCGGACGCTCAGTTCGATTTCGTTGACGCTCATATTGAGCAACTTCTTGAGCTTGCTCTTTTCGTCGTCCTGCTTTTCCACTGCTTCTTCGAATTGAACCGCGTTCTTGTCGTAACCGACGAACACGTCCAAATGATGTTGCAGAATCGCGGAAGCCTGAGTGAGCGCATCGTCCGGAGAGATACGACCATCGGTCCACACTTCCAGGATCAAACGATCATAGTCAGTACGTTGACCAACACGGGCAGCTTCTACAGCGTATTTCACGCGGGTCACAGGAGAGAAAATGGAATCGATCGCAATTACGCCGATCGGTTGATCAGGCTTCTTGTTTTCGTCGCCAGGCAAAAAGCCACGACCAACTTTGACTTCCAATTCCATCTCGAACTTCTTCTTCTTGTCGAGCGTGCAAATGTGCTGGTCAGGATTGACCAACTCCACATTGGAATTGACCTGGATGTCAGCAGCCGTGACGTTGCCTTCCTTGTTCGCCATCAAATAGAGTGTTTGAGGCTCGCGGCTGTGGGCTTTGAACTTGATTTTCTTCAGGTTCAGAACGATGTCCGTGACATCTTCTACAACGCCGTCAACAGTGGCAAATTCGTGTTGCGCTCCATCGATCTTGATCGAAGTGATCGCGGCACCTTCCAAAGAGGAAAGCAAAACGCGGCGGAGCGAGTTACCAATCGTATGGCCGTAACCGGTTTCAAACGGTTCAGCAACAAACTTGGCATAGGTATCGGTTGCGGTTGAATCTTCTTTCGTCAACCGCTTCGGCATTTCAAAACGTCCTAGACGTACTGGCATAGTTTCCTTTCAACAATTTTAATCTGACCTCTTTGACGACTTTATTCCCGCAGTCAAAAAGGCCCGTATAATTGCTTTGTTTCGCGCTAAGCGAAACGGGTTAGTTATTAGCGGGAATAAAATTCAACGACAGCCTGTTCGTTGGCAATCGGCTGGATTTCGTCACGCGTAGGAATACGCATCACGGTTCCTTTGAAAGCATTCTTATCGAGCATCAACCAATCGGGAACGGCGCGGCTGGTGGAGAGTTCGAGCGCTTTCGTGGCCATCTGGCGAGAGACATTAGAATCCCGAACTTCGATGACGTCGTTCACCTTCAAAGCGTAGGAAGGAACGGAAACCTTCTTGCCATTCACCTTAACGTGACCGTGAGTCACCATCTGGCGGGCAGCCGGACGAGTCGACCCAAAACCGAGGTGAAACACGACGTTATCCAAACGAGTCTCCAAAATTTGGAGCATCTGTTCGCCAGTAACACCACGACGGCGCAAAGCGCGCTCATAGACACCACGGAACTGGCGTTCCATGAGACCGTAGTAATAACGGAACTTCTGCTTCTCAATCAAACCGAGAGCGTAGTCCGTATTCTTGCGGCGGGATTTTGGGCCATGAACACCCGGACCGTAATTACGGCGTTCGAGATATTTGGATGGACCAAAAATGGGAACGCCGAAACGGCGACTAATTCTTGTACGAGGACCTGTATAACGAGCCATACTAAATTCTTAAGTTAATTTTGATTAGACGCGACGTTTCTTACGGGGACGGCAACCATTGTGCGGAATCGGAGTGCAATCCTTGATAGCACTGATTTCCAACCCAATCGCCTGCAAGGCGCGGATGGCAGACTCACGACCGGATCCAGGACCCTTCACGCGAACTTCAACTTCACGCATACCGTGGGCCATGGCTTGGCGAGCAGCATCCTGGGCAACCTGTTGGGCAGCAAATGCCGTGCTCTTGCGAGAACCTTTGAAACCAACCCGACCGGCGCTGGACCAACCGAGGACATTACCCTGCATGTCGGTGATGCAAACCTGTGTGTTGTTGAACGTCGCCAAGATGTTTGCAACACCAATTGCGATATTCTTCGCACCTTTGGCCTTGATGATTTTCTTTGCGGCAACATCTTCACCAAGCAATTCTGCTGCAGTTGGTGCACTGACAGCAGCAACCGGCGCCGCCACTTCAGGTGCAGCAGCTGGTTTCGCCTCGGCGCCTTCAGCAGGGGCAGCAGCTTTCTTGGCCGGCTTTGCAGCAGCGGTCTCTGACTTTGCTGCTTTTTCAGCAGCTTCTGGCTTCGCTTCCTTCTTGGGAGCAGCCGCCTTTTTAGGTTTCTGTTCTTCAGCCATATTTCAAAATTAGTGGATACCGGTTTTCGCGTTCGGATTACGTTGCACACCGACCGTCTTACGAGGTCCTTTGCGAGTACGAGCGTTAGTGGAAGTGCGTTGGCCGCGGACGGGCAAGCCACGAAGGTGACGAACACCGCGATAGCACTTAATACCTTGCAAACGCTTCAGATTCATCCCGAGTTCGCGACGAAGATCGCCTTCGATCACATACTTGCCTTCCTGAATGGCGTGAACGATCTGGGAGAGTTGTTGTTCGTTTAAATCCTTTGCGCGGATGCTCGGATCAATTTTGGCATTCTCCAAAATGACTTTGGCATTCACCGGACCGATGCCATAGATATAACGGAGCGCAATATCAATGCGCTTCTCGCCAGGAATTTCTACACCAATAATACGTGCCATAAAATTTCTTAGCCTTGTTTCTGTTTGTGACGCGCGTTCGTACAAATTACGCGAATAACGCCTTTGCGCTTAATGATTTTGCAGTTTTCGCAAAGCTTTTTTACTGATGCTCGAACTTTCATATTTTTTCTCTCAAAATAATGCTGCCCTTTGACAGATCGTAGGGCGACATCTCTAAAGTCACTTTATCGCCGGCTGCGATACGAATAAAATTCAGTCGCATCTTGCCGGACACATGAGCTAAAACGCGATGTCCGTTTGGCAACGCCACTCGAAACATCGTATTCGGCAGCACATCGACTACTGTGCCTTCGACTGTGATAGCGTCTTCGCGCGGCACGTTAAAATCTCTGGCTCCGATTCGGTGATTAACACCGTATGCTCAAAATGGGCGGACAATGAACCATCTTTCGTCAGGACTGTCCAGCCGTCATTTAAAATCTTAACTTCAGGCCTGCCCAGATTCACCATTGGCTCAATCGCCAAAGTCATACCGGGTCTTAATTTCGGCGACGATTTACCGTCTACAAAATTCGGCACTTGAGGTTCTTCGTGAACCTTTCTTCCTACTCCGTGCCCTACAAATTCTCGCACAACGCTAAATCCATTTCCTTCGACATAAGTCTGGATTGCCCGAGAAATATCAACCACACGATTTCCAGCGACGGCTTTGGCGATTCCTTCATAAAGCGACTGTTCTGTAACATCCATCAAGCGCTGAGCCTGAACGCTACATCCCCCCACCGCCACCGTTTTCGCAGTGTCCCCTACGAAACCGTTATAAAAAACACCTACATCCAGACTAATAATATCACCAAATTCTACGCGCCGATCTCCGGCCAATCCGTGCACAACCTGATCATTGACCGAGATGCAAATATGGCACGGGTATTTGCGATATCCCAGAAACGCGCTCTTTGCGCCGTAATCTTTGATCCGCTCGGCCGCAAACTCGTCAATTTGCCGTGTCGTCAAGCCAGGGCGCACAAATGCCGCCACATCGTCCAATACCGCCGCAGCCACTGCACAGGCTGGTCGCATCGCTTCCAAGTCCCGTTCAGTCTTTAGAATGATCATCTTCGCAGCAAGGAACTCCCCTGCTCTTTCAACTAAAACCGGCCCTTCAGGCGACCTTTTTTCAAAAATCCGTCGTAATGGCGCATTAACAAATGCGTTTCCATTTGCCGCATTGTGTCAAGCATAACGCCAACCATGATCAACATGCTCGTTCCACCAAAATACTGCGAAACAGTAGGAGGAATGTGTAGCAAATTACCGAGCAAAATCGGAATCACTGCGATAATTGTCAGGAATATCGCACCAGCCAAAGTAATACGGCTCATCACACGATGTAAGAAATCACTTGTAGCCTGTCCCGGACGAACGCCCGGTATATATCCACCTGACTTCTTCATATCATCCGCGATCTGGATCTCGTTAAACTGAGTAGCAACCCAGAAATACGAAAAGAACAGGATCATCAACGCAAACAATGTGAGATAAACACCCGACCCACGATCAAGCGCAGTAGCCATGTCGGTAAAAAGCTTCAAATTGAAATGAGAGCCGATCGTGCGAAACAACATCGATGGCAACATGAGAATTGCTGAAGCAAAGATCACGGGCATCACCCCAGCGTAATTAACCCGCAATGGCATGAAGGAACTACCACCAGAATAAACCTTCCGGCCTACCGCGCGCTGGGCATATTGCACCGGAATCTTACGTTGCGCTTGCGTCACGGCAATAACACCGGCAATCACCGCCAGCAACAGCAGAATCAAGGCAATCGCATGAAAGAAATTAAATTGATGCCCTGCTGCCAGGAACATATCACTGAGGCCTTGGAAAGCCTGCGGCAGCCGAGCCAAAATACCGATCGTGATTACGAGGGAAATACCATTTCCGATTCCTCGATCTGTAATCTGCTCTCCGAGCCACATCAACAAGACGGTACCAGTGGTCAATACTAGAGTCGTTTGAATTCGATACCACCAGAGCCAACTGTCACTGTACGTCACTAAACTGCCAACATTCTCCGCAATGTATTTCGGATTTTCCCAACCAAGAGCCATGAAAAAGCCTTGGCCCAAGCAGATCAAAACGGTCAGATAACGACCGTATTGCACAATCTTGGTCCGACCGCCTTCTTCACGAGCCAACTTGCTCAACTGAGGAATGACAGCAGTTAACAATTGGATGATAATTGTTGCACTGATGTAAGGCATAATGCCAAGAGATCCGATCGCACAACGCTCGAAGCCGCCGCCCGTAAAGAGGCTGTACATGCTCAAAAGCGAATTAGGATCGGCGCCGCCAGCCTTTTCAAGGGCGGCTTTCAACGCGCCGGCATCCAAACCTGGTGCAGGGATCAACGCCGCCAAGCGACAAATCGCCAGAACAATAAGCGTGAAAATAATTCGCGACTTAAGTTCCGGAATTTTGAAGCAGTTGGCTAAACTGTTGGCAATGCTCGAAAACATTTCGGTAATTAGTTAAGCTTGTTAGGCAACCTTTGCGCCGACAACTTCGCACGTACCACCCTTGGCTTCGATCTTCTGTTTGGCTGACGCGCTAAAAGCACTGGCTGCAACAGTAAGCTTCTTGGTCAATTCCCCGCTGCCGAGGATTTTAATCCCACAAGCTTTGCCATTCGCGAGACCGATGCTGCGCAACGCCGTTTCATCCACGCGCGCACCTTCTTCAAATTGGTTCAACGCTTCGAGGTTGACTGGCAAATAGACCGTCGCGTGACGCGCATTGTTAAAACCGCGCTTTGGAATACGACGAATCAACGGCATCTGGCCACCTTCGAATCCGATACGGATCGAACTACCAGAACGCGCGCTCTGACCTTTGCCACCACGGCCGGAAGTTTTTCCGCGACCGCTGGACTCACCTTGACCAAGACGCTTACGGCGATGCTTGGAACCAGGACGAGGCTTTAAATCATGTAAACGCATATACTAAAATTAAGCTGTTGCAGGTTGAGCAGCTTCAGGCTGCGCCTTCTTGATTTCCAAACCGCGAGCCTGGAAGATTTCCTCACGCAAGCGGAGCTGCTGAAGTGCATGCAAGGTTGCTTTCACAACATTTGCAGCGTTCTTTGATCCGAGCGATTTGGTCAGAATATCTTTGATACCGGCGGATTCCAAAACGGCACGAACCGTTTTACCCGCGATAATACCTGTTCCAGGAGAAGCAGGACGAAGAAGAATCTTCGCGCCGCAGAACGTGGAAAAAACTTCGTGCGGAATGGTAGCGTCCTTCAGGGAAACCTTAACCATCGCGTTCTTGGCGTTATCCGTGCCTTTGCGAATCGCATCAGCAACTTCGCCGGCCTTACCGAGACCAATACCAACGCGACCTTGCTTGTCACCAGTCACAACCAGTGCGCTGAAACTGAAACGACGACCACCTTTAACGACTTTGGCGGAACGATTGATATAAACGACTTTCTCGTTTAATTCGATCGCTGGCTTCCCATCGGCACCGCCCTCTGGGTTGTCGGATTGAGATTGCGGACGGGAGCGGCGACCACCGGGGCCACGGCCTCCGGGACCACGTCCACGACCACGATCACCACCACCTGTATTTTGTCTTGGTTCTGGCACAGTAATTTTTCTCCTGATTAAAATTGCAGACCGGCCTCGCGAGCCGCGTCCGCCAAAGCTTTCACTTTTCCGTGGTAACGAGCACCACTACGATCGAACACCACTGCTGAAATGCCGACAGCCTTGGCTGCCTGGGCTGATTCAGCACCGATGCGCTTGGCTACTTCCACGTTGGCGCCTTTCTTGGCTCCGCTGTTTTTCTTGCTCGTGGTCGCCGCAGCGGCGAGGGTCTTGCCTGCGGCGTCGTCAATAAATTGAACGTAAATATTTTGATTGCTGAACGTCACGCTCATGCGGGGACGTTGAGCGGTTCCGATCACTTTTTTGCGCACCCGCCAGTGGCGAAGTTGCTTTAAACGCTGCTTGTCTTGAGTTCTCATTTTTAGTTCAGCCACGGTTTTTGCCGTGACGTTATTAGTTCCAAATTATTGAACAGTTTTGCCTTCCTTGCGAATAATCTTCTCGTCGGAGTACTTAACACCTTTGCCTTTATAAGGTTCAGGCGGATAATACGCACGGATTTCCGAGGCAACGAGCCCGACAACTTGCTTGTCAGGACCTTCGATCGTCACTTTCGTGTTTTCTTCCACGGTGACTTTGATCTGATCGGGAATCGGATAATTAATCGGGTGCGAATAACCAAGGGTCAGGTTAACGACTTTGCCTTGAACAGCAGCCTTGAATCCGACACCGTTGATTTCCAACTTCTTGACGTAACCATCAGTAACACCCTTGACCATATTGTTGACGAGGGCGCGTCCGAGACCATGCATGGCCTTCGCTTCGGCGTCATCACCATCACGGCTGACGACGACCTTATCGCCTTCAACTTTCAAGGACGTGCGACGTGGCAACGCGAGGCTCAATTTGCCTTTCGGACCTTCGACGTTCACGGTGTTGCCGTTCACAGCCACTTTTACTTTGGCAGGAATCGCAATCGGTAATTTTCCAATACGTGACATAACAAATCTTTCTTACCAGACGTAGCAGAGCAATTCTCCGCCAATATTTTTCTTACGAGCCTGCACGCCAGTCATGATACCTTCCGAGGTGGAAAGAATCGCGACGCCTAATCCACCGCGAACGCGAGGAACTTCCTGCGAACCGGTATAGCGGCGAATACCAGGGGTACTGACGCGACGAAGACCTTCGATCACCGCGCGCTTGCCTTCATACTTCAGCTTCAGCTTGATCGTCTTAATGGTCTTGCCGTCGACAGATACTTCGCTGACGTAACCTTCTTTTTTCAAAACATTGGCGATGCTCTCCTTCAATTTAGAATGAGGCACTTCAACGTTCGGCTGCAACGCGCGGCTCGCGTTGCGGATACGTGTCAGCATGTCGGAAATAGGATCGTGCATATTTTTCTTTTCTCGTCGTCTCCCGCAGGGCGGGACGCAGCCCGAGAATTTTTTTGTTTCTTACCAACTCGCTTTTGTTACTCCAGGAATCAAACCGTGCAACGCCATTTCACGGAACGTGAGACGGGACACACCAAATTTGCGCCAATAGGCATGGCGACGACCGGACATCTTGCAACGGTTCACCACGCGTACCGGACTGGCATTGCGCGGGAGCTTCGCCAGGCCGACATAATCGCCCTTGGCTTTCAATTCAGCGCGCTTTGCAGCGTACTTCTTGACCGTTTCAGCTTTCTTCTTGTTACGTTCTAACCAGGCTACTTTTGCCATAAAATCTAATTATTGCTTCGGGGCCGCAGGAGTGTTGCGTTCAGCGAACGGCATTCCCATCAGTTTCAACAATTCAAATGCTTCTTCGTCGGTTGGCGCGCTCGTGACAATCGTGATGTCCATACCTTGCGTGCGCTTGATCTTGTCCAGTTCGATTTCCGGGAAAATCGTCTGGTCAGGAACACCGAGAGAGTAATTACCACGTCCATCAAAGGAACGCGGGGAAATTCCGCGAAAGTCACGAATACGCGGCAATGCCGTCGCAACGAGGCGATCGAAAAACTCATACATGACATCGCGGCGAAGCGTGACGCGGCAGCCGATCGGATAATTTTCGCGCAACTTGAAGTTCGCGATGCTCTTGCGTGACTTGCTGATCGCTGGCTTACGGCCGGTGATCATGGTCAAATCCTTGGCAGCGTCATCAATGGCGCTCTTTTCAAGGGAGGCGCTCACGCCCATGTTCACCACGATTTTTTCAATGCGTGGGATCTGATGGACGTTGGTGTATTTCCGCTTTTCTTTCAAAGCTGGAACCACTTCGTTCACGTATTTGTCGTAGAGTCTTGCTTTCATCTTTTAGCGCCTCCGGATTTTGCCGGAAGCAAATCAGTTATTATGCCTTTGCCGTTTCGGCTTTGCCAGCTTTACCGGCGTCAAAAACTTCCGCCTTCATCACATTGGAAATGTGAATCGAGCCTTCGCGTTCCACGATCGCGCCATTCGGGTTCTGCTGGCTCTTGCGCGTGTGTTTCTTGATCATTTTCGCGCCTTCAACGATGACGCGTTCCTTCTTGGTGGAGATTTCAATGATCTTACCGCGCTTGCCCTTTTCAGAGCCGGCGATAATCACTACTTCGTCACCTTTTTTAACGTGAAATTTTGACATACTTAAATCACCTCTGGCGCGAGCGAAATAATCTTCATGAACTTCTTGTCGCGCAATTCGCGGGCGACAGGACCGAAGATACGAGTGCCGCGCGGATTGTTTTCCTTGTCGATGATCACAATCGCGTTGTTATCAAAACGCAGATACGAACCATCATTACGGCGAATCGATTGCTTGGTGCGGACGACGACTGCATTGCAGACTTCGCCTTTCTTCACCGTGCCATCCGGGGCGGCTTCTTTGATGTGCACTTTGATCACATCGCCGATACCGGCATACATTTGATTCTTACCGAGGACACCGATCGCCGCTGCGCGCTTCGCACCGGTATTGTCGGCAACATCTAAAATGGAACGGACCTGTAACATAAAATCTTAGGCAGTAACCGGCGTGGCTTCTTCAGCTTTTTCGAGCACTTGCGTCAGGCGCCAGCGCTTCAGTTTCGACATCGGACGGGTTTCTTCGATTAAAACAACGTCCCCGATCTTTGCTTCATTCTTTTCGTCGTGCGCGTAAAACTTCTTAAAGCTCTTCACGACCTTTTTGTAGCGCGGGTGTGGAAAACGGCGTTCCACGCTCACCACAATCGTCTTATCCATCTTGTTCGAGACGACGCGACCCAAACGTTCTTTCCGGGTGCCGCGATTCTCCGTCGCTGTTGGTGTTTCTGACATAACGATTATTTAGATGCTTTTGCTGGCGCCTTTTTGCGCACGGCAGAAATTTGGGTTTCGATACGCGCGATGTCCTTGCGAATCGTGCGAAGGCGGGCCGGCTTTTCCAGCTGGCTGCTCGCCTGCTGCAGGCGCAGGTTGAACATCTCCTGGCGCAATTCGCGGCCCTTTGCCGCCAATTCCACCTCGGTTAAATCTTTCAATTCAGACATCTTCATAATTAGGCAGCGTGCTGGTGACGGGAAATGAACTTCATGTGAATCGGCAGCTTGGTCGCAGCCAGACGCATCGCTTCGCGAGCAACCGCTTCGGGCACACCATCCACTTCGAACATAACGGTCGCCGGCTTCACAACCGCAACCCAGGATTCGAGAGGTCCTTTACCTTTACCCATTCGAGTTTCCAGCGGCTTCTTGGTGAAAGACTTTTGCGGGAACACACGGATCCAGACTTTGCCGCGGCGCTTCATAAAGCGATTGATCGCGACACGCGCTGCTTCGATTTGCTTGGTATCGATCCAGGCGCGTTCGAGGCATTGCAATCCGTATTCACCGAACGCCACCGTGTTACAGCTCGTCGCCATACCGGCGCGGCTGCCACGATGCATCTTGCGATATTTTACTCTTGCGGGTTGTAACATACGAAAAATTCCTTATTAAGCGGCCGCAGGTGCAGGAGCCGGCGCTTCAGCCTTCGCCTGTTCTTTTTTCGGGGCTTTGTTTTCGCCTTTGCAAATCCAGCACTTGATGCCGAGCTTGCCATAAACGGTGTGCGCTTCCGCAAAACCGTAATCAATGTTCGCGCGCAACGTATGCAGCGGAACACGGCCTTCGAGATATTGTTCGACACGAGCGAGTTCAGCGCCACCGAGACGGCCAGCGCAACGAACACGAATACCATCCGCACCGAAATCCATCGCGGTCTGGACTGCTTTCTTCATCGCGCGGCGGAAAGAAACACGGCGTTCCAACTGGAGCGCGATGTTTTCGGCCACGAGCTGGGCGTCGGTTTCAGGTTGTTTGATTTCCTGGATGTCGACGTAAACTTCTTTGCCGGTCATCTTGCTCAATTCTTCCTTGAGCTTGTCGATTTCGGCACCTTTGCGCCCGATAACAACACCGGGGCGGGCAGTGAAAATAGTGATACGGCAGCGGGTCGCGGCGCGCTCGATCTGGATCTTGGGAACCGAGGCCGCTTCGAGCTTCTTCTTCAAAATCTCACGGATCTGGCGGTCTTCATCCAGCAGCTTGCTGAACTCCTTCTTGTCGGAGTACCAGCGGGAGCGCCAGTCTTTATTGACGGCAACACGGAGACCAATTGGATTACATTTTTGACCCATAACTTATTCGTCAGAGACAGTAATTTTAACGTGGCAATTGCGCTTGATGATCGGGCCGGCCGAACCGCGCGCCTTGGGAGTAAAACGCTTGTAAGAGGTCGCCGTTCCAGCCACCGCTTCTTTCACGCGCAGGCTTTCAGGACGCGCGTTGTTATTGTTCTCGGCATTGGCAATGGCCGACTTCAAAGTCTTCGCAACGACGCGTGCAGACTTGCGGGGAATAACCGCGAGGACAGCCTGCGCCTGGAGCGCGGGCAAGCCCTGGATCTGACGCACGACTTCGCGCATTTTCTGCGCGGACATCCGCACGTTTTTCGTAATGGCGTGAACTTGCATATAAATACTATTTCGCTTCTGCCTTCGCAGTATGAGCACCGTGCTTCTTGAACGTACGGGTCAGGGAAAATTCACCAAGACGATGACCCACCATGTTTTCAGTGACGAACACAGGGTTGAACACTTTGCCGCTATGCACGTTGAACGTGAGACCGACGAAGTCAGGCGTAATCATCGAACGGCGCGACCAGGTCTTGATCGGGGCCTTCGACTTCGCAGCCTTGGCCTTGTCGATTTTCTTCAGCAAATGCAGGTCAATAAATGGACCTTTTTTAATCGAGCGTCCCATAATCGTTATTTAAGTTTCATTGGGCGACCATCACGGCGCACAACAATAAAGCGGTTACTGGTTTTGGTCTTGATACGGGTCTTGTATCCCTTCGCGAGCAAGCCCCAGGGAGAAACGAGCTGGAGGTGACCACCACCACCCTTGGACTTACCTTGACCACCGCCGTTCGGATGGTCAACCGGGTTACGCGCCATACCACGGGTAATCGGACGAATACCACGATGGCGGCTGCGACCGGCTTTGCCGAGAATCACGTTTTCGTGCTCAGTGTTACCAACCTGGCCGATCGTCGCGTAGCAATTTTCATTCACGCGGCGAATTTCACCAGATGGCAAACGAATTTGAGCGTAGCCAGCGTCAACAGACATCAAGGTCGCCGCTGAACCAGCGCTGCGAACCATCTGCGCACCTTTGCCCGGGGTCAATTCGATACCATGAATGGCAACACCAACAGGAATCGACTTGAGCGGAAGGCAATTGCCCAGGTCAGGAGAAGCCGCAGGACCACTCATCAACTTCGCACCAACCTGCAAACCATTCGGGGCGATGATGTAGGTCTTTTCGCCATCCTTATATTGGAGGAGAGCGAGACGAGCCGTGCGGATCGGATCATATTCGATCGCGGAAACCGTGGCTTCGACGCCATGCTTCTGGCGTTTGAAATCGACAATACGAATCTTTTGCTTATGACCGCCACCGATACCGCGGGCTGTGACGCGACCATAGGCATTGCGACCACCGGTTTTCTTGCGAATCTCGACGAGACTCTTTTCCGGCTTCGTCTTCGTAATTTCGTCGTAGCTCGCTATCGTGATGTAGCGAGTCGACGGCGTTAATGGCCTAAATGTTTTAACTGGCATAAAAAATCCAAATCCAAATTTACAGCTTGGAGTGCGTTTGCCATCACTCCTGCGCCGGTGAGGCGACAGTTATCGGCCTACGCTGATTAAAGCTGCCGTTCGTCACCATTTCTGGTGAAACGGAGCGCGGAATATAACAGGGAGAATTTTAGCTGCAAGAGGTTTTTGAAAATAATTGCATTTATTTTTAAGCGCAACAAAACCCCTGATAACAAAGGAGATTGCGCCTGTTTTCCGCCCTTGTCGCCAATAATTTCGTAAAAACCTTCTCCAAATTTCAAAATTTTCCGCACGACTTGTTACGGACGAATCGTCCTCGTCGTCGTCCTCCTTCTCGTCCTCAAAAAACGCCAAAAATAGGGCAAAACGCGGCAAAATGGTGGAGGAATCAGCAAAACCCGAATAGAAACCACAGAATACTCAGAATACACAGAAAAGCCCCCTTTTCTCCCCTGCTCCGTTTCCCACTTTCTCACCTTCTCGCCTCACCCACCCCACCGTTACCGTCCTCCAGCATGCCAGACCCCACGGCTATCGTAATATCCAGGGGCTCCGTCACTTGGAACTTGTCGAAACCTCGAAGTATCCACCGGTTTCCACTCGCCGTCGCGATAAATGGCGGAACCTGCTGGTTCTGAAATGGTTTCTCCACGTTCTCTTGCCGTCGAACAGCCGTAGTTAAGAAAGGCCACTGCACCAAGAGTGATCACAATGAGTCCCGTTGAGATCGTTTTCATGTAAATCCTCCTTCCTACCCCTAAAACAAAAGCGATCGCCCCACCCTTTGCCATGGTGGTTTTGCCTGAATTTTGATCCGGCCCGAACTTTGAACTTTAAACCTGAAAGTTTGAACGTTCAGCGCAAAGCTCTGAAAAGGAGCCCTTTGTAAAAGCATTTTGCGCGTACAACGCCGATCTCCAGCCGTCGAAGATCGGGATTGTACGGATGATCTCCAAATTTTTGCCGTAAAAAGTCGCGTTGTACGCGTAAGGACGAATTTTTTGCCGTCCGAGACTGCCATTGTACGCTCAAGGAACGATCTCGGACGCTAAAAAGTGGCCTTGTACGCGTACAACGTTCCTTCGGACCGTAAAAAATGGCATTGTACCCGTACAACCCAACTTTTTACGGTCTGGACCTCTGGTCTACGCGTACAACGCCAGGTTTCAGCCGTAAAAAACCGCCTTGTACCCGTACAACGCCTCTCTTTACGGCAAAAATTTGGAGATCATCCGTACAAGGCCGATCTTCGACGACAAAAAATCGGCGTTGTACGCGTACAAGAGAGTTTTCTGACGCCCCAGCTTACGACCTGTCCGTAATCCTCAAATCCCGGTCGCAGTAAAATCGCCTTTGCCAAAAGTAATTTCCGGATACAGCGCATAGGAAGGGCGCTTCACTCCGTGCGCGCCGGGCCCTTGGATAGTCCAAAGCGTTGGCGAACGTTCGAACCACGGCGCGCAGACGACTGCTCTCCCGCATCCCGCATCCAGCATCCCGCATCCAGCATCCAACCGCGCTGTGTACGGAATCTGGTTTCCTCGGCTTGCTCTGCGGGAAGCGGTCGAGATATGCTTGGCCACCGGTGCTTATTTCCCTCAACCATGAAAAAGTTCTTCGTCCCTCTCCTTTGCCTTTTGGCTTGTTGCCTTCCATCTCAGCTGCAGGCGCAAACGTCGTTCTTTACTTAGCAGGGGCGATTGAACACCAGTGGCTCAACGGCGAACGGGTTGCATGATTTTCAGGTGAAACTGTGTGACGCCAGTTCCGGCGGAAATGTGCTGAGCACATTCAATTCCCCGGGCGCAATGGTGAGCAATGGTGTCTTCACACTGACTCTCAATTTCGGGACCGCCTACTTTGATGGCAGCGATCGATGGTTGGAAATCGATGTGCGTGCGTCCAATCCTACGAACAGTTTCGTCACCCTGTCGCCGCGACAACCTTTGACCGCGGCGCCCTATGCGGTCCGCGCGGCTTCGGCCAGTTCGGCGAATTCAGCGGATGTCGCTTTGACCGTTGCGTCCGGAGGCGTTTCGCTGTCGTCGCTGGCGCCGAATACTCTCAACGCCTCGAATCTCACCGGCACACTCCCGGACAGCCTGTTGAGCAGCAACATTGCGCGTGTGTCGATCAGCCTTCTCGTCACCAACACCGTGGTGCAGGCACAGGCGAATGGGCGTTACGTTCTTTCGGATTCGAACCAGGTGACAGTGCAGCTCCCGACCAACTGTAATCTGGGCGACCGGATTTCCGTGGTCTCGACGGGCGGCGCGGGTTGGAAGATTGTGCAGGCGGATGGCCAAACAATTCGATGCGGTACCCTGGATAGTTTGTTCTGGCATGCGCAGGAAACAAATCGTCAGTGGACGAGCATTGCCTGTTCGACCTACGGCAACAGAGTGATCGCGTGTGCGACGCAAAGCCCTTTGCTGGTCTCGAGCGATGGCGGGACGACCTGGGCGCAACGTGAAACGAATCGGAACTGGAGGTCCGTGGCGAGTTCGGCCGATGGACAAAGACTCTATGCTGCCGTCGGCCCCGCAAAAATGTTTGTCTCTGACGACGGCGGAACGAATTGGGCGCAGCGCGATTCGAATCGCGGGTGGTACGCAGTCGCGTGTTCTGCCGACGGCATGCGCGCACTGGCCGCGCCGACCACCGGCAACCTTTACGTGACTTCGGATGGTGGCTCGAACTGGGTTGCCCGCGGAGTAGACGATAGTTGGTATACGGTGGGAGTTTCGCCCTCGGGCGCCCAAATGTACGCAGCCGTCAGCGGTGGGGCATTGTATTGCTCGACCGATTACGGCACCACCTGGGTGGTCCGCGATAGCGTTCGGGTCTGGTCGACGCTTACAGCGGTCGGCGAATCGCAAGCCGCGGCGGCCGTGTTCAATGGGCCCATTTATATTTCAAATGATTCCGGCGCCACGTGGTTTCCATCGGGAGCCGGAGTTAAAAGCTGGGCCAAGTTGTCCGGGCAACCAACGAGTTCGACCATTCTCGCTTCTTCCGGCAACTATTTACATTTATCGAGGGACCTCGGTGGGACCTGGAAAACCTTGTCACCCATTTCTGGCGGAAGCTGGGGCGCGATCGCCTGTTCCGCAGACGGAACCAAATTATTTGCCGGCAATTACAACAGCCAGATCTACGTCGCCAGCACAACCCAAACGGACACAACCATCGGGACCGCCGGATATCTGGCGGGCGGACGTTCATCGGCAATTGAGCTGGAATATATTGGCAATGGAGCCTTCACCCCGGTGAGTCACGAAGGAACCATCACCGGGAACTAGAGCCGTTTCCGGAAAGAATTTCCCGCATCCCGCATCCCGCATCCAGCATCCCGCATCCAGCATCCGCCAATTCAGATTCGCCGAATGCTGCCTTGCTGAAGGAGCCTTTTTTCCTACACTCGCTCCCATGCCCAACAACGATCCCGGTTCTGGCGGAGATCAAGATCCGTCAGAAAAATTCAGCTGGAACCAGGACGCCATCTTCACGGCGATGGTGCCTGCGCGGTGTCGCGAAATTCTGGTGCATCTCACCAAAAAAGGTCCGGGCACCGTTTCGGACATCGAAGTTGCTCTCCGCGTTTTCGTTGACGGCGACGTCTTGCGCCATCTGGGAATTCTGTGTGAAGTGGGCCTCGTCACCAAAATCCCGAATCCCGCCGACAAAAACGATCCCATCTACGGATTGGACCCGCTGACCCCTGCGAGCCAAACCGACGAAGGCGTGGTGCTGGACTTCACTTTCGCCCTGTTCCGCCTGGAGTACGGGCTTTAACGCTTTTACTAATAAAGAAAGCAGGTCAAAAAGGAGCAGCGCCCGTATTTACCTGGAATTGGACGTTTCGCCATTGCCTGCGCTGCTGGCAACCAGAGAATTGAAACCTGCCAAACACGAGAAACACACCGCTGACGCGAAAAGCCCCAACTTTGAACGTCAAACTTTAAACTTCAAACCCAAGCGACGCAGGAGCGCCAGGTGTTCCATCTCTCAGCCCAGCGGTTGGGAGTCCGACGAGCTACCCTGGGTAACGAATCGTAAAAATTTCATCATTCTGCCGCAGGCGCGAGCGCAGCGAGTTTCTTTCCGACTAAGCCGAGGCTGACGAACTGACTTCACGCACTTTCGAACGCAGTGCCGGTTTTCCGCAGCTTCTCATTCTTTGATCCGATGTTCAGCCGATATTGATTTAAAAATTGTTTCAAATTTGCCATCGGCTTCAACTAATAGTGGTCTGACCTCTTCGTTGATCTTTGTGATAGCTGCAACATCTGGCTTCAATTTTGAGATACAACTATGAATTTTTTGCAAAAGCATAACGCATTTGAGAAGCTCTTGGGCTGTTTCAGTCATTCCGAGCACCATCAGTCTACTTCGAAGTGCTTGAAACCTAACCATTTCCTGCGTGCATTCGTCATAGAGCTTGAAGAAAGCATCCCGCGCCTTCTGTTGCTGATCCTCCGGAACCGTGGCGGTGGATGTTTTTGCTAATTTAATCCCCTTATAGGAGGCTTCGGTGAACATGGCCTGAATTCTTCCGATTTCATCAGCAATCTTTTCTAACGCATCCCGCTTTCTACGGGTGTACTCCTTCCTTTCGTCATACTTTTGCGTCGCTCGCATTCCAAGATAGGAGAAAATCCCGCCAACAATCGCACCTAGCCCAATTTTTACCGCATCGTCCCAAACATCGGCAGCGGTTTTAGCTAGTTTGGTTTTTGTTTCGTTCGTGAATTCGGCCGCATAGCCCGATGCGGTGACAACGAAAAGTGTTATAAAGATGGTGAACAATTGGCGTTTCATTAGATGTGTGTTGAAATGCTTGCCAAACGACATTAGTCGAACTGTAATGCGTTTGTCTAATTCCACTTAAAACTATGGCTAAATTTTCCAAGACGCTAGAAATGGCTAATGTCATCTGCCGTTTCGGTGAAAAAAAGGTTCTGCTAGATATGCTGGAAGAAATTGTGCTTCCTGCATTTTTGGACAAAAAACTTGTCCGTTCGTACGATCAAACGTCGTATTTGTTTTGTGAAAGCCAAGTTGTAGTTCTGGACGAATCGAAAAACGTCTATGGTATCGCCGGCCACTTTGTAAAAGATACAATTTTGGAACGAGAACAGATTTATGATCGCGAACGCGGTTTGATTTCGGACACGGAAAGGATTCGTTCGTCTCCGTCGGCTCTTTTCGTCCTTATCCTTAACAATCACCGTCTTTTGTATCTAAAAGAAACCAGGCACGCCCCATCGATGGAAACGTTCGGGGTTACGCTAGAGCGGTTCCTGTTGAAAAAGCACAAAGCGTATATCGACCGCCAATTCACGGAGCATCAGCAAAAACGTACGAACGATCCTAGTTTGCCGAAAATTTACAAGGTGGGACTAATGCTCGAAACTCCTTGGCCAGACTTGAAAATTGTTCCGCTTGCGTCGAAGGAATCCCTGGACAAATTCATTGACCGTTATCGCACATTGAAACGCGTACAAGTTCAGTTGCTGGATACGAATAGTGAAGGGAACAACGATCCGTTTTTCGATCAAGCTCGAAAAAAGAAAAAAGCAATTGGCAGCAAAAAAACAATCATTCAACATCAAAACGACGAAGGCTTGGACAAAAATGAGGCAACCGCACAATTGAAAAGCGCGACAGCCCAAGGCAATAATTTTGTAAAGCTGGACGGAGAAGATAAAAAGGGCGACAAATTGGTCGGCAACAACGAAGATTTTAACATCCGGGTTCCGATTTCAGACATTGGCCCTACAGTTCCGAGTGCCGCAAAGACGATGTATAACAGTTTCAACGAACTCACGATCACCAACACCATTGAGGTGCCCGCCAAAGAGGAAAATGGCAACGCTCTTAAAAGATTTTTTGATTCTCTATTTGAACTTTAAAGAATGAGCCCCGTTCGTAGCGAACTCACGAAGGAGAAAAATCTCTGGCAGATCTATCGTGCCTCGAGAAAAATTCCTGGCTCACGATTTAACAACTGCGTTGCAGTCGTTTCCGCAATAATTTTGAGCTTTTACGCATTTACTTCAACCGAACCACAGGCCGATTTGGTGGAACGGGTTTTAAAATGGAGCGAATTCGGGTTTTCATCTGCCCTGAATATATTAGCCTTCCTGCTGGCTGGATTCACGGTATTTGCGACAATCACGAGACAAGATCTAATGATAGCGCTGGCCGACCATACTCATGAGCAATCTGGTTTAAGCTATCTGAAGTATAACTTGTTTCTTTTCTATCGAGTCTTCGTTTATCTTTTGGCTTTCGCTTTTTTTTGCATCTGTATTTATGTTTTTTGTCCCAAAAATGGAGCTGCTACTCTAATAGTAGGGAAACATCTTTCTGAAGCAGTAAAACAGATGATCGTTAAGGTGGGGATCGTTCTGATCGGCTCTGGTTTTGTCGCGATGTTGCTCGAACTGCAGTCGTTCGTGTTCAATATTTACCACGTCGTCATGACGTCGATTCGATGGAGCGCCGAGGAATTTGATGACCAGAACAACGCCTCGTCCGTCAATCCTGAAAAGAAGTAACCCGGTTATGATCGCTGATATTCCACGCGCTAACGCCCTGAATAGTAAAAATCCGATTCAAATCGAAACTCCTTCTGGAATCATTCGGTTCTATCCGGAAAAATACATTCGTGGCACAGGAAACAAAAAGTACTATCTTACGTTAAGGGGCATCGCTTCCGCAGAGGTTAAACAGCGCGAGCAATGCTACGTATATTATAAAGGAAACCAGCTTGGCGGGGAGTTTACATTAGTTGCCAAAACCGCGACGGATCAACCGCTTTGGCATGCTACCTTCGAGACAATTATTCCCACAGCTGAATTTTGGGATGGAGTGCCCTGATTTCAATGAATAGCCATCAATATTAAACTGGGAACGGGTCGGATATACGGGCAAAACGCTCTGAATTGCGAAGTGAACAACCATATGATGTTGGTTACGAAAAAGTTTTCGAAGCGCTCCTGTTGCCGAAACTGCGCGTGCCCTTAAAGCTATGTTAAAACCTTTCTGGCTCTCGTTCTGCGGTGTTATCCTTGTGTCTGCGCTTCGTGCCGACGATCTCCAAATCGGCTCGTTCAAATATGATCGCCAATTGGTGGGAGTGATCGCGGATAAGCAATCGGGAACTATAATCGGGAGTGCATTCGTCGCTACTGATTCTTTGCACGTCATAACTTGTGCTCACGTGGTCAATCAGACTCGGAGCTATGTTTACGGCCCAAACATCGGCAACCCCATTGAATTAAAGCGCCAGTTTATGTTGCCGAATTATGATTTAGCCGTACTGGCCTTGGAAACACCTGTCAAAGCCACCCCGATCCCTCTCGGCGATTTGCGTAAAGTGGCGCCTGGCGACGCGGTAACCTATTGCGGTTGGGATTCTCGGAATCAGTCATTAACGGCCCGCAGTGCGAAGGTAACGGCAACCGGAAACGCTCTTAGCGGCGGCAAAACAGTGCAATTTATCGAATTTGAGGGAGACGGAATTCCTGGTTATTCCGGGGGACCGGTTTTTGACCAGTCAGGAAAGATCGTGGCTCTGATGCGAGAAGCATGGACGAGGCAAGGCGTTCATGGAGGAAATCCTATTCTTGTGAATCGCGCTTTTTCAACTGAAGTAATCGCGATCCTAGGCAACGAATTGGTCACAGTTTCAGATAACTCCAAGAAGTAGCTTTAACTAGTGAGGGGGGGGGAGGCCGTCGTATTTACACCAAACTGATTTTGTTTTGCCGTCGCCTGCGTTGCTGGCAACATTAGCTTTCTCCGCTAAAATTCAAACGTCAATACGACGGACCGCCCCCCCCCCTCTACGATCCGCATCTGAGCTGAGTCCGCTTTCTCTGCGACCTTGACCAAGAATCAAGAATTACGAACTATTGCGAATGGCTAAAGAGAGCATCTTCCTGTCAGGATGGGAATATAACCGACTGCTGGCTGACGAACCCTCCGCACCACGTCAGTCCGGGCTTCCGGGGGCCGCACTTTGGAATGGCAGCGCTCAGTTTTGGTTATTTAAAAAAGTTTACTGCACCAAGGAATCACTCGACGGCGAAATTACAGCTTCAGAATCGATCGGATATGCTCAAGGAAAGATTTTTGATAATCTGAGGCAAGAAGGCTTCCTAGATCCCATTTCCTGGTCCTCTTTGAAAGAGTCAGCACCGGGTACATACAAAGCAATATGCTCCGCTCAGGAAAAACTGAAGGTTGAATACCCGGAAAAAACTCTCCGAGATCTTGTCCAAACTGGAAAAACGAGACAACTGGATGAAATTAAATTTCAGCTGCTTGCTCCAGTTCTCCAACATCTGAGGTGTATTCAGAACGTTTCTCCGAATAGTGTTCAACACTGGTTGCGGTCCGAATCGACTCCAAAGCAACCTCAAAATTCCATCGAGAAAGCGATAGAGATATTGATTCAGCCGGTTACTGGAAACGAGTCCAGTAAGCTTGGACTAACGCTCTGCCATAGCCCAGGGACACACAGCGTTACTATGCAGCAGATGCTCGCACAACGGGAGGTAGAACAAACTATCCAGAAACGTCAAATTGCAGAGCTTTACATGGGTGACTTAAGCGCCCGCGATTACCTTCAATCGCTGGAACCTCACGCGCACATTTACCGGCCGATAAACGAACAATTAATCACCGACTGGAACGCGAACCGGGAAAAATTGTATCGCCTACGTGACCTAGCGGAAAAACATATCTGGAAGGATTTGCATGGTGAATGGTTGCCACGATTGGAAACAGAGCCTTTGTTTCATGGCAAATTCCTCTCACTCCTAAACCGAGCGATTCGGAACTCCAAGATGGCTGGTTTGCTCGACTTGTCTGTAAACCTAGGAATTTGTTTCGTAGGGGGGGCCGCGGCTGTCGCTGGAGGAAGGGCCGGCTTGCCGAGCGAAGTAGCAGGCTTCTTAGGCGCCTCCGTCGGCTACACGTTAAAAGATTTGGTAAAAGCGGAAAAGGCGCAGCTTGAGGGTTTAACCTTGTTTTATCAAAAAGCACGTGAACTTAAGCACGCTCAACTCTGAGAAATAGATTCGCGCCTACAGCATCCCCTTCTTCGTTAGCGCTTTTAATTTCGTTCTGCAATGGGCGCGTTGGTCGGTGTGCGGCTGGAGCTTGGCGAGTTTGCCTACGGTTGAGATTTCTTTTTCTTTGCCGCCGCTTTTCCCAAGGTCAGTTCCTTGCCGTGGCGGAGGGTTCGGCGGTAGTTGCCTTCGTCCATGTCGGAGCGCAGGCCGGCTTTTTCGCAGACATAGGCCATGAGTTCGTCGCCTTGTAATCCTTGTTCAATCCCTTCCAACTCGGCGGCGTAGGCGAGTTTGGCGCGTTTGTCCATGGCCCGGCGCATCGCGGTGAGTTTCGGGCCGCGACGTCCAAAGCCGGCGGCGCGGAGAACACGGGTGATCTCGGGAAGGTTCAGGTCGCGTTTGATGTCGGGATTCGCGCCCCAGGGGATGTCGATGCGCAGGGCTTGTGGCGTGGCGTAGACCGCGATCTTCGCGAGTAACGGGGTGTTCCCGCGAAATCCCAGGAGCCCGTGTTTGGCACAGACGGAGTCAAGGTGTTCAATATACTTTTCCCGCGGCGTTTCCCATTTAAAATTCCTTTCCTTGGAGCGGAAGTTGCGTTCCATCGTCATGCGGCGGCGCACGACTTTTTCTTTGTTCCAACCCTGGTATTTGTCGAAGTCGTGGTGCTTTCGCAGGCTGGCGACGTCGGCTTTGATTTCTTCGTCCTCAAGGATCGCTTGCTCGGCGAGAGCGTATTTGTCCTGTCCTCGTGGGGTGACGCACCAGCTGTAATCGCCTTGTTGAACGCAGAGTTCGCGTTCGGCAATGATCTTGCGAAACGGTTCGTCGGGGAGGTCTTTGTAATTCTCAATGATTTCGACGAGGAGCGGATCGATCGTGCCGGTGGTGCGGAGTTGTTCGCAGACCTTGGAAGTCATCCCGGCGTAATCCGGGGTCCATAGGCTATAAGGCTCCAGAATCCAGGAGCGAAGCAGATAGAGAACCCTGAAGCAGGCGGCATACTTCGGGTCGCCGAGGAATTCATACAATTCCATCAGGAGCGCTTCCTGTTGTTTCTGGCGGGCGAAGGTGGTGTTGTGGAGAAGAGCGATGTCGGCCTGGAGGTTGATTTGTTGTTGTTCCATCGGGCCGGGAGCATACGGGGACGAAACAA